>CAXUCS010000039.1:0-12518 GCA_964249365.1 uncultured Caulobacteraceae bacterium
GCCCTGCACCACGATGTTGGCCAGGCCGATCCCGCCTAGGAACAGGCCCATGGCGTTGGGTTTCCAGCCGTAGCGCAGGTTGGTGTAGAGCACCGTCACGCTCTGGAGCGGCTGGAAGCCCAGGAAGTAGAGGAACAGCACCCCGCCCAGCGGGAGCAGGCCGCGATATTTTGTCAGGAGATTGAGCGAGCCCAGCGGGCTGGCGTTGGCCAGGCGGAAGGGCGCGCGGCGGTCCTTCGGCAGCGACTCGGGCAGGACCAGGAGGCCGTAGAGGCCGTTCACGAGCGCCAGGCCCGCCGCCGCCCAGAACGGCAGGCGCGGGCTGACCTGGCCCAGCACCCCGCCGAGCGCCGGGCCGATGATGAAGCCGATCCCGAACGCCGCCCCCATCAGCCCGAAGCTGGCGGCGCGGTTCTCCGGCGGCGTGATGTCGGCGATGTAGGCGTTGGCGGTGGAGAAGCTCGCGGCCGTAATCCCGGAGATGGTGCGCCCGACGAATAGCCAGCCGATGCTGGGCGCCAGCGCCATCAGCACATAGTCCGCGCCCAGCCCGAAGATGGAGGCGAGCAGCACGGGGCGGCGCCCGAAGTGGTCCGACAGCGCGCCCTGGACGGGAGAGAAGATGAACTGCATCAGCGCGAACACCGCGCCGAACACGCCCACATAGTCGGCCGCATGGCCGGCGTCACCGCCGGTGAAGCCCTTGACCAGCTGCGGCAGCACGGGGATGACCATGCCGATCGCCAGGATGTCCATCAGCGCCGCGGCGAAGATGAACCCCACCGCCGCCTTGCGCCTGCGCCCATGCAGCGGATGGCCGAGGGCGGAGGGCTCCGCCGCCGGGATCAGGGGTTCGCAAGGCGGCTCGGGCATGGCGGGGCTTATAGGCAGGAGCCCGCTCCGCCCGCCAGCCGACCCGGTGTCGCTCCGGAGCGGCGGCGACTACTGCCTGAGGTAGGCGTTGGAGGTGATGACGGCCTGCACCACTTTCTGCATGGCGTTCTGAATGCCGAGCGGGTCGGCGGTGTCCGCCACGGCGTAGTAGTTGGGGTTGCTGACGCAGCTCTGAAGCGCAGCGCTCACCGTGCTGCTCGTGTTTGGCCCCTGAGGATAGATCACGGGACGGATGAAGCTTTCGTAAGGGTAAAATTCATAGTTGGATATGGAAGGACTCTGCTTGAGTTGCGTGACCTGGCCATTGATCGTTGCTTGATCAAGGGGAACGTAGGGCGTTTCCACTATGCCAAGGATGATGTGATTGGCCGCCATGGTTTGACAGACGGAGGTGGGAATCGGGCCTGCATACTCGTTGAGGTAACTGTGCCCCGTCCAGGATTGGGCGTAAGGCCCCGTCGTCGTTCCGTTCGTACTCCAACCCGCCTTCGACGCTTGGCTGGCCCAGGGCGTGGTGTCCATGTGGCCGTCATAGTTGCTGAGGAAATACTGGAAGTCGCTGTAGAAGTCCGACTGCAGCCCATCCGTGATGAGGATGACGACCTTGAGCGGAGAGTTGTAGGAAGCGCCGCTCCCGGAGGCGCCGCCAACGCTTTTCAGCAGCGTCGTGAAGGTGGTGTCGAAGTGCGTGTCCAGCCCCACCGGCAGGTTGGCCCGCGTGATCGCGGCTTCGGCGTCCGAGTAGTCGTTAGGCTGGCTCGATGTCGCCGAAAAGGCCGCCTTGCCGAGATCATCGGAGAAGGGGAAGATGTTGAAGAAGTAGTTGTTCTTGGCGAGCTGGCTGTTCTGCGCGGCGAGGGTCTTGACCTTATCGACGCCGGAGATAGCCGCGTTGAGCATGACGTCGTAGCGCGTCATGGCCCCCGCCGCGTGGGCGTTAGTGATGCCCCAATCCATGTCGGAATTGGCGAACCCCGACGTGGTGGGGTGGGTCTGGCCGTTGCCGTTGCCTTCGTCATGGCAGGCGAAGGCGCACTGTGGGCTCCCCTCCGAGTCCGTCAGTGACTGCCAGTTCGCCGGGGTATTGTTCCAATTGATGACCTTCTGGACGTCCGAAGCCATGGAGCCGACGATCATCGAGCCGGACACGTCCAGCACAAAGTTCATCTGCACGGCGCTCGGCAGGCCGACGTTGGTGGTGTTGGTGGCCGTCAGGATTTTCGATTGGCCATCGCTGGTGCACAGGCCCGGCATGATCAACGGCGCCCAGCAGGGGGCGCGCACTTGCGTCGAGATCTTGAGCGTATTGGTGACCGCACCCGTGCCGCAGTCCGTCCCCTGGGTCGTCGTGCAGAGGGTGAACTGAGTGATAGTCGGCGTGCCGCCGGAGCCCGTGTACGGCTTGAAGTTGGCGGCGAGCATGTTGCCGGCGACGGTCTTCAGCGCGGCCTCCGAAGTATTCGGCGACTCCGCATCCGTGGCGCTCGCGGCCAGGGCTGCGGCATCTGTCGCGTCCTGGAGCCGGCTCTGAGCGGTGAGTTCCTCGGACACGTCGATCGCGCCGAGGACGCTGACGGCCAGCACCGGGCCTATCACCAGAGCGAAGATCAGGGCCACGCCGCCGCGCCGGGCGCTGATGACGCTCTGGAGGGCGTTGAAGCCGGCCCGCTTCAACCTGACGATCCTGGACACTGGTCCCCCGCACCGGCATCGCGCAAGTCGCGAAGATGGCCTCAGCCTAACGGCGGACCTGTTAGTAAGCCGTGAAACGGTCGACGCCGCGCTTGGGCCGGAATGGACACGATGACCCTCACACCCTTTCACATCGCCTTTCCCGTGGACGACCTCGCCGCCGCCCGGCGTTTCTACGGCGGCGTGATCGGCTGTCCGGAGGGCCGGAGCGCTGAGGACTGGGTCGACTTCGATCTCTACGGCCACCAGATCGTGGCCCACCTCGCCCCGGCCCGCGCGCCGGGGCGGCACACCAATCCGGTGGACGGCCACGACGTGCCCGTGCCCCACTTCGGCGTGGTGCTAGACATGGCGCGCTGGCGCGACCTGGCCGAACGGCTGGAGGCGGCGGGCGTGGCCTTCGTCATCGCCCCGCACGTGCGCTTCCCCGGCGAGGTGGGCGAGCAGGCGACGCTGTTCCTGCTCGATTCGGCCGGCAATGCGCTGGAGTTCAAGGCCTTCGCCGACCCGTCCCGCCTCTTCGCGCGATGAGGCTCAAAGGATCGGGTAGGCGCGCCCCGCGTTTCCTCGCCGGACGGACGGGCGGGGGACGCGGACGATGACGGCGGCTTCGACGGCGACCACCCGGACCAAAGGCGCCACCGCGGACGAGGTCCGGCCCAGCGGCCCCCTGCCGCTCATGAGCCTGACGGCGCTCGGCGTGGTGTTCGGCGACCTCGGCACCAGCCCGCTCTACACGCTGCAGACGGTGATGGGCGCGGTCGGGCCCCACGTCGACAAGGCCGCCGCGCTCGGCGTGCTGTCGCTGATCTTCTGGACGCTGGTTGTCACCATCTCGGTCAAGTACGCCCTCTTCGTCATGCGCGCCGACAACCACGGCGAGGGCGGCATCCTGGCCCTGATGTCGCTGGTGGGCGCCAACCGCTGGGGCAAGGGCGCCTACCTCGGGGCGGCCATGGGGCTGCTCGGCGCCGCGCTGATCTACGGCGACGGGGTGATCACGCCCTCCATATCGGTGCTGAGCGCGGTGGAGGGGGTCAACGTCGCGACCTCCGCGCTGAAGCCCTTCATCCTACCGGTGGCGGTGGCCATCCTGCTCGGCCTCTTCGCCGCCCAGCGGCTGGGCACCGCGCGGATCGGGCGGGCGTTCGGGCCGGTCATGCTGGTGTGGTTCATCGTCATCGGCGCGCTCGGCCTGGCGCAGCTGGTGCGCCACCCGGTCGTGCTGGCCGCGGTCAACCCGCTCTACGGCGTCGCCTTTCTCCTGCGCAGCGGTCCCACGGCGCTCCTGATCCTGGGCGGCGTCTTCCTGTGCGCCACGGGGGGCGAAGCGCTCTATGCCGACATGGGGCACGTGGGGCGCGGTCCGATCCGGCTCTCCTGGTACGCCCTGGTGCTGCCGACGCTGCTTCTCAGCTACGCCGGCCAGACCGCCGCCATCCTGGGCGGGAGCGTGGCCAAGGGGGCCAACCCCTTCTTCGCCATCGCGCCGCCCTGGGCGATCTATCCGATGGTGGGGCTGGCGACGCTGGCCACCATCATCGCCAGCCAGGCGATCATCACCGGCTCGTTCTCCATGACACGCCAGGCGATCCAGCTCGGCTGGCTCCCCTTGGTAAACGTGCGCCAGACCTCCCAGACCTCCTACGGCCAGATCTACGTGCCGTCGGTGAACCTGATGATGGCGTTGGCGACACTCGCCATCACCCTGGCGTTCCGCAGCTCGGAGAAGCTCGCCGGAGCCTATGGCATGGCGGTCTCCACCACCATGCTCCTGACCACGCTGCTGCTCTTCCGCGCCATGACCAAGGTGTGGCGCTGGCCGGCGGTGGCGGTGTGGGCGACGACGGCCGTGTTCATCGTGGTGGACGGCGGCTTCTTCTCGGCCAACCTCCTGAAGGTCCTGGACGGCGGCTGGGTGCCGCTCATGCTCGGCGCCGTGATCTTCCTGGTCATGATCACCTGGCGCCAGGGCATCGACCGGGTGCGCGCCCGCCTGGACCGCGACGCCGAGCCGACGGGCGACTTCGTCGCGGAGCTGGGCTCGCGCGAGGTCGCGCGGACGCCGGGCGTGGCCGTGTTCCTGACCCGGCTGGGCGACCGCACGCCGCCCCTGATGACGGAATACGTCCGGCTGACCGGCAGCCTGCACCAGACGGTGGTGGCGCTGACTCTGATCTCGGAGGAGCTGCCGCGGGTCGCGCCCGGCGAGCGGGCCGACTTCTCCAAGGTGGCCGACAACTTCTGGCGGGTGAACCTGCGCCACGGCTTCATGGAAAGCCCCGATCTCGGCGCGGGGTTGTCGGAGCTGGAGGGCTTCGACCGCAAGGTGGACCTGGAAGGCGCCTTCTTCTTCGGCAGCCGCGACTATGTCGTCTGCCGCGCGGCCCACGGCATGGCGCGCTGGCGCGGCGACGTCTTCGCCTTCCTGTTCAGGAACGGCGTGCGCATCACCGACCGCTTCAACCTCCCCGCCGACCGCACCTTCGAGATCGCGCGGGAGATCGTGATCTGAGCCGGCGGCGTTCGATCACGACCGCCGCGGAAGCCGACTGAGGGGGCCAGCGGCATCGGACAGGAAGCATCGCCCCCTCCACCGCTTCGCGGTCCCCCTCCCCCAAGGGGGGAGGATCATAGCCCATGAGTCGCTAGCCGCCCGTCCGGACCGCGGCGGCCGGCTCGGGATGGCCGAGCTCGCGCTCGAAGAAGGCGTCCTGGGTGCGCCAGAGCTGCAGCTCGCGCGCCGGCGTGCGGATGCCGTGCCGCTGGCCGGGGTAGAGCATCAGGTCGAAGGGCGTGCCCGCGCCCTGCAGCCTGTCCATCACCGCGATGGAATTGGCGAACAGCACGTTGTCGTCCGCCATGCCCTGCATGAGGAGGAGCCGTCCGGCGCCCGGCCGGGCGAGTTCGCCGAGCCGCGGCAGGTCGGCGCTCTGGTCATAGTCCGCGGCGCGGAGCTGCGGCATCCCCATGAAGCGCTCGGTGTAGTGGGTGTCGTACTGGCGCCAGTCGGTCGGCGGCGCGCCGGACGCGCCGGCCTTCAGGTGCGCGCGGGGCTCGGTCAGCATGCGAAGCGTCATGTAGCCGCCGTAGGACCAGCCGCTGATCCCGATCCGGTCGGGATCGACATAGGGCTGGCTCCGCAGGAACTTCAGCCCCTCCAGCTGGTCCTCCACCTCCACGCCGCCGAGGTGGCCCGCCAGCGCCGAGGCGAAGGCCACGCCCCGGTTGGCCCCGCCCCGGTTGGCGAGCTGGAAGAGGATGAAGCCGCGCTGGAGCCAGAGCTGCTCCCTGGGGCTGCGCCAGGTCCGCGTTACGTCCAGCGAGTCCGGGCCGCCGTAGACGTCCACGATGACGGGGTAGCGCACGCCCGCGCGGAAGTCCTTGGGCTTGAGGAGCGCATAGTCGAGCGGCGTCCTCCCGTCGGCGGCGGTGATCGTGCCGAACTCGGGCGCCACGTGCTGGTCGAGGTAGGGGTAGTAGGGATGGCCGGGAGCGAGCCGGTTCTCCTCGATCCACTGACGCCGGACGCCGTCGACGCCATAGAGCGCGGTCTGGGGCGGGGTGGCGGGGTCGGAGTAGGTCCCGACGAAGCTGTGCGCATCGCGGGCCAGCGTCGCCTCCCACCAGCCGTGCCCGTGGGTCAGGGCCGCCGGTTCACCGGGCGTCTTGTACGACACCGCATAGAGCTGGTGCTCCAGGGCCGAGTCCTTGGACGCGACGAAGTAGACGAGGCCCTTCGCCTCGTCGACGCCCTCCAGCCCAGGCGGCGAGGCACCGGCCGCCGAGGTCCGCACCGCCGCAGGCCAGTCGCCGTGGGTGACCTGGCGGATCAGCCGCCCGTCGCGGTCGAACAGGTAGATGTGGCTGAAGCCGCTCCGCTGCGAGGTCCAGAGGAAGTCGCCGTCCTTCAGCGGCGTGAAGTTGTCGTTGAGGTCGATCCAGGGCGCGCCCCGCTCCGTCTCGATCACCCGGGCTGCGCCCGTCGCCGGATCGACCGACAGGAGGTCCAGCCGCGACTGGTCGCGCGTCTCGCGCTGGACGTAGAGGGTGCGCCCGTCCTTGGACCAGTCCACCCGCGCCAGGTAGACGTCGCGGTCGCTCCCGAGATCGACCTTCACCGGCGAGCGGCCGTCGACGCCGGAGACGTAGAGCTCGACCACGGCGTTCGGGCGGCCGGCCTTGGGGTAGCGCTGCGGCTCCAGCCTTGAGCCGTCCGGGCCGATCTCCAGGCGCGGGATGACGTCCACGCCCGACTCGTCCACCTTGGTCCAGGCGATGCGGCTCTCGTCCGGCGACCACCAGTAGCCGGTGAAGCGCTCCATCTCCTCCTGGGCCACGAACTCGGCGGTGGCGTAGGAGATCGCGCCCTGCCCCGCCGGCGTGACCGCCCGCTCGGCCCCGCCGCCGAGGTCCATGGCGTACAGGGCGCCATCGCGCACGTAGGAAACGTAGCGTCCCTTGGGGCTGAAGCGGGCGTCGGTCTCGTCGCCGGGCGTTTGAGTCAGCCGCCACACCGCGCCGCTCGCCGCGTCGGCGAGGAAGAGGTCGCCGGCGGCGGGGACCAGGAGGCTGCGGCCCTGCTCGTCCCACTTGTATTCCACGATCCCGCGCGAACTTATGCGCTCGCGCTCGCGCCGGCTCTTCTCCGTCTCGCTCAGCGCCTCGCCCCTGGGCTCCACCGCATAGGCGTCGACCAGCCGCTGCGCCGCCCCGCCGCCGGTCGGCACGGCCCAGAGGTCCTGGATGGTGCGGTCGTCGGTCTTGGCCCGCAGGAAGGTCACGAGCCGCCCGTCCGGCGAGACCTGCACCCCCCGCACCGTGGGCCCGCTGAGGTCGGGCGCGGCGAAGGCCCGCTCCGGCGTCAGCCGCTCGGCACGAGCCAAGGCGCCGGGGCCGAGCGCCAGGACGGCGGCGAAGGCGAGGAGGGTGGAACGGCGCATCGGGGTCTTTCTTAGGAAGCGGCGCAACCTGCCAAGCCCGCCCCGGCTCCGCAACGGGTGGCCGCGTCTCGTGGGCCGCCCTGCGGGCGAAAGGTGGACGCGGCGGGGCTCGGCGAGCTACAGCCGCCCGTCATCCACGTCTCTCCGGGCCCATGATCCGCACCGTCGCCGTCCGCCCCTTCGACGACCAGAAGCCGGGCACGTCCGGCCTGCGCAAGACGGTCAGGGTCTTCGCCCAGCCGCACTATGCGGAGAGCTTCATCCAGTCGGTGTTCGACAGCGTGGAAGGCCTGGCGGGCTCGATGCTGATCCTCGGCGGGGACGGTCGCTACCTGAACCTCCAGGTGATCCAGGTCGCGCTGAAGATGGCCGCCGCGAACGGCGTGGCGCGGGTCAGGGTCGGGCGGGGCGGGCTCCTCTCCACCCCCGCCGCCAGCCACCTGATCCGCCTGTCCGGCGCGCTCGGTGGGCTGATCCTCTCGGCCAGCCACAATCCCGGCGGTCCGGATGCGGACTTCGGCATCAAGTACAACATCGCCAACGGCGGCCCGGCGCCCGAGCGGGTCACCGACGCGATCCATGCCCGCACCCGGGTGATCGACCGCTACCTGATCCTGGACGCCCCCGACCTCGACCTCGGCCGGCTTGGCGAGCAGCGGCTGGGCGACATGGTGGTGGAGGTGGTCGACCCCGTCGCCGACTACGCCGCCCTGATGGAGCAGCTGTTCGACTTCGGCGCCATCCGCAGGCTGGTCGCGGACGGCTTCACCCTGTCCTTCGACGCCATGCACGCGGTGACAGGGCCCTACGCCCAGGAGATCCTGGAACGCCGCCTCGGCGCGCCGCCGGGCTCAGTGGTGAACGGCCGGCCGCTGGAGGACTTCGGCGGCGGCCATCCCGACCCCAACCTCGTCCACGCCCACGACCTCTACGCGCGCATGATGGGCGAGGAAGCGCCCGACTTCGGCGCAGCCTCGGACGGCGACGGCGACCGCAACCTGGTGATCGGGCGCGGCTGTTTCATCTCGCCCTCCGATTCGCTGGCGGTGCTGGCGGCCAACGCGCACCTGGCGCCCGGCTACGCCCGCGGGCTCAAGGGCGTGGCGCGCTCCATGCCGACCAGTGGCGCGGCGGACTGGGTGGCCGAGGCGCTCGGCGTACCGCTCTACGAAACGCCCACGGGCTGGAAGTTCTTCGGCAATCTGCTCGATGCGGGCCGGGTCACGCTCTGCGGCGAGGAGTCGGCCGGGGCGGGCTCGGACCACGTGCGGGAGAAGGACGGGCTCTGGGCGGTGCTGCTATGGCTCAACATCCTGGCCGTACGCCGCCAGTCCGTCGCCGAGGTGATGGCGAAGCACTGGGCCCGCTATGGCCGGAACTACTACGCCCGCCACGACTACGAGGCGCTGGAGAGCGCCGCGGCGGACGCCCTGATGGAGGCGCTCCGCGCGCGCCTGCCCGCCCTCCCTGGCCAGGGTTTCGGCTCCCTGTTGGTGCAGGCCGCCGACGAGTTCGCCTACCATGATCCGACCGACGGCTCGGTCAGCCGCCGCCAGGGCCTGCGCGTGCTGTTCGAGGGCGGTTCGCGGGTGGTCTACCGCCTGTCGGGCACCGGCACGTCCGGCGCGACGCTCCGGGTCTACATCGAACGCTACGAGCCCGCAGGAGGCGAACTGCACCGCGGGGTGGGCGAGGCGCTGGCCGACCTCGCCGCAGCCGCCGACGCCATCGCGGGCATAACGGAGCGCACGGGGCGCCGCGCCCCCGACGTGGTCACCTGACCAGGCCCTTCGCCGCCATCCACCCGAGCAGCCGCGCGTTCACCGCGTCCGGCGCCTCCTGCTGCACCCAGTGCGAGACGCCGGGCAGCCGCTCCAACGTGAAGTCGGAGACCAGCCCCTCGTAGCCCTGCGTCAGCTCCAGCCCGAGCGCCCTGTCCTCCTCGCCCCAGATCATCAGGGTGGGGGTCTGGACGGGCGGCGGCTGTCCGGTCGCGCCGCCGCGGGGCACGTTGGCGCGGTAGTAGTTGATCATGGCCGTCATGGCCCTCGGCCTCACCGCGTTGTCGCGATAGACGTCCAGCACCTGCGGCGGGAAGGCCGAGAGGTCGGCGGCGATGCCGGTGATGGCGCGCCCGGTCAGCCAGCCCCGACCGGCCGTCATCGCGAGCTCAGGCAGCCAGGGCAGCTGGAAGGCCGCCATGTACCAGGACCGCCGCCGCTGAGCCCACGAGCGCCGGAGCACCCGGGCGAACACCGCCGGATGAGGTACGTTCATCACCACCAGCCCATCCAGCGGAACGGCCCGGCGGATCGCGGCGGTCCAGGCCACCATCGCCCCCCAGTCGTGCCCGACCAAGAGCCGCCGCCGCGCCCCCAGCGCCTCGAACAGGGCGGCCACGTCGTCGGTCAGCCGATGGAGCCGATAAGCCCCCCGGCCGGGCGGCTTGTCGCTGTCGCCGTAGCCACGCAGGTCCACCGCGACCGCCCGCCACCCCGCAGCGGCGAGCGCCGCAAGCTGGTGGCGCCAGGAAAAGCGGCTTTCCGGGAAGCCGTGCAGGAGGAGCGCCACCGCGTCCCCCTCCCCCGCCTCGTCGAGCGCGAACTGCAGCCCGTTGGCGCGGACGAAGCGGGTGGTGACGTCGACCATGGCTCAGGCGCCCAGCAGCCGCTCGATGTCGCCCTCCAGCGCCTCGGGCTTGACGTTGGGGGCGTAGCGGCCCGCGACCTCGCCGTCGCGGCCGACCAGGAACTTGGTGAAGTTCCACTTGATCGCCTCGGTGCCGAGCACGCCCGGCTTCTCCTTCTTCAGGAAGGCGTAGAGCGGGTCGGCGCCCGCCCCGTTCACCTCGATCTTGGCGAACACGGGAAAGCTCACCGCATAGGTGGTGGAGCAGAAGCTCGCGATCTCCGCCGCGTCGCCCGGCTCCTGCCCGCCGAACTGGTTGCAGGGAAAGCCCAGCACCTGCAGCCCCCGCCCGGCGTACTTGCGGCTGAGCGCCTCCAGCCCGTCGTACTGCGGGGTGAAGCCGCACTTGGACGCGACGTTGACGATCAGGAGCACCTCGCCCCGGAACTGGGCCAGCGGCTTGGGCGACCCGTCGAGGGCGGCCGGCGTGAAGTCGTAGGCCGTGGTCATGCCGCCTCCGCCCGCTTGAGGAGCCCCCGCTGGTCGAGGAGCTGGGCGATCTGCACCGCGTTCAGCGCCGCACCCTTCCTGAGGTTGTCGGACACGCACCAGAAGGCCAGGCCGTTCTCCACCGTGGGATCGGTGCGCAGGCGGCTGACGTAGACGGCGAACTCGCCCTGCGCCTCCTTGGGCGTGACGTAGCCGCCGTCCTCGCGCTTATCGACCACGATCACGCCCGGGCTTTCGCGCAAGAGCTCGCGCGCGTCGTCCTCGTCCAGCTCGCGCTCGAACTCCACGTTCACCGACTCGGCGTGGCCGACGAAGACGGGCACGCGCACGCAGGTGGCGGTCAGCTTGATGGACGGATCGAGGATTTTCTTCGTCTCCGCCGCCATCTTCCACTCCTCCCTGGTGAACCCGTCCTCCATGAAGCTGTCGATGTGGGGGATGAGGTTGAAGGCAATCTGCTTGGTGAAGGTCTCGGGTTCGGTCGGGCCCAGCACGAACACGTTCTTGGTCTGGGTCCAGAGCTCGTCCATGGCGGCCTTCCCGGCGCCGGAAACGGACTGGTAGGTCGAGACCACCACCCGCCTGATCCCCGCCGCGTCGTGGAGCGGCTTCAGCGCCACCACCAGCTGGGCGGTGGAGCAGTTGGGGTTGGCGATGATGTTCTTCTTGGCGAAGCTCTCCACCGCGTCCGGGTTGACCTCCGGCACCACCAGCGGCACGTCCGGGTGCATCCGCCAGGCCGAAGAGTTGTCGATCACCACCGCGCCGGCGCGCCCGATCCGCTCCGCCCAGGCCTTGGAGACCTCGCCGCCCGCGCTCATGAGCACGATGTCGACGGTGGAGAAGTCGAACCCCTCGATGTCCTCGCATTTCACCTGGGTGTCGCCCCAGTCCACCGGCAGGCCGATGGACTTGCGCGAGGCGACCACATGCAGCCGGTCGACCGGAAACTTCAGCTCGTCCAGGATGACCAGTATCTCGCGGCCCACATTGCCCGTGGCGCCCACGATCGCGACGCGATAGCCCACCGCGCTCTCCCCTTCGATCTGAAGGCCGCTGACCTAGCGGTCGCGCCCGCGCCTTACAAGGCGGCCCGGCGCGCCCGCCACGCCGCCGCGCTCTGGCCCCACAGCTCGATCGGATAGTCTTGCAGCGGTTGCGGCAGGCGGCCCGGGCCGCCGTTGGTCGAGCCGAGCCGCCGCGCCAGGGCGATGGAGGGGGCGTTGCCAGGGTCGATGCAGTGGATGATGTCGCTCCAGCCGAGCCGCTCCACCGCGTCGTCCATACAGGCGGTCGCCGCTTCCAGCGCATAGCCCCGGCCCCAGGCGCGCCTGACCAGGCCCCAGCCGACCTCGTCGCCGGGCCACCCCCAGGGCCGGTTCGGCCCGATGCGCCCGACGAAACGGCCGCCCTCGCGCTCGAAAACCATGAACATGCCCACGCCGTTCAGCGTCCAGCCGCCCACGAGGGCTGCGAAGCTGCGCCAGGCCACGGGCTTGGGCTGCACGCCGCCGATGAAGACCAGCCCTTCCGCATCGCTCATCATCTCGGCGTAGGCGTCGAAGTCCCCCAGTTCGGGCGGGCGGAGCCGCAGGCGCGCGGTGGTCAGGGTCGGACCGAGATCGGACATGCGGCGCTTCTCGCCCCCCGAGGCGTTTGCGGGCAAGCTGTTCGCCGAGTCGCACCCTGGACGCCATGGCCACGCCGCCGCCTTCGCATCTGTGGTACGTCCGGGCGGGCGGCGAGCGGGTCGTCCGGCCAGGGGTGGCGGGGATAGCGCCCCTTCATCTCCGTCCTGACCGCCTTCCAGGAGCCGCGCCAGAAGCCGGGGAGGTCGCGGGTCACCTGCAC
>CAXUCS010000040.1:0-12498 GCA_964249365.1 uncultured Caulobacteraceae bacterium
CTCCTGGTGTCGCGAAGCTCTTGTCCCCTCACCGCCCCCTTGGGAGAGAGCAGGCCGGCGGCAGTCCGATGGGGCAGGATGGGCGCAAGCTCGTGGCCGCACCTTGAGCAAAGTCGTTAAGAGCGCCGGAGAAGGTGCTGATGGTGTCCGTTGTCGGCCACCGAGTCAGGGCCTCTTAATCAGCGGGTTGTAGGTTTGATCCTCCTGCACCCACCATGCCTCGCTGACCTAGGGGCTGGGCCAGAGCGACAGGGTGGTGGCGACAAGCCGGGCGAGGCTCTCACGCGGCACGCCCGAGCCCGCCTGCACCGCCATACCCTGCAGAACCGTCATGAGGTAGCGGACGAGGCCGACCGGATCGGCGCCTGGAGGGAGATCACCTTCGGCCCTCGCGCGCTCGAAGCGCTGCTGCAGCGCCGCCTCCGACGAGGCGCGCCGGGCGATCACTTCCGCCTTAACCGCCTGCGCCTCCGCCCCGCAGGTCACCGAGCTGATCACGTTGAAACAGCCGCGCGGCTCCCCCTGGCCGGTCTGCACGTCCAGCGCGGAGTATAGCATACGCTCCACCACGCCCCGCGCGGTCGGCGCGTCCAGCGCGGTCTTCATGAAGGCGAGCTTCTCGCGCTCGTAGAGGTCCAGCGCCTTTCGGAACAGGGCCTCCTTGTTGCCGAAGGCGGCGTAGAGGCTCGGGCGGGTGACGCCCATGGCCTCGGTGAGATCGGTCAGCGAGGCGGCTTCGTAGCCCTTGGCCCAGAAGACCTGGAGCGCGGCGGCCAGGGCGCGATCGACGCAGAACTCGCGCGGACGACCCCGGAGCGGCGGCGTAGCAAGCTGCACTTCCATACCGGTCAATATGGAAGAGACACGCTACGGACGCAATCGGCCGAGGGGCGGGATTTCACGTGACCGTACCGTCCGGTACAGATAGTGCTTGACGCGGTGCGGGTGGGCTCCCTATTTGGTACCTACCGGTACAGAAGGGCGGCGAGGCCGTCCGCGACCGGGGACGGCTGCGCCGTCCGGAGGGCCTGTGGATGGCTTGTGATCTTCCCGAGTTTCGAGGCTGGCTAGCGGCCATTCTGGGGCTCGGCCTCATGGCGGGCCTCGGCGCCCAGAGCTATGCCGCCGCGGCGACGCTGCAGGGGCGCTGGGCGATGGCGCCGCAGGGCTCGAGCTTCGAGGAAGCGGTGACCGGGCCGGCCCCGGACGCGGCGACCCTGGTGGTCACGCGCGACGATCCGCATCGCTTCGCCTACCTGCTGGTGGAGCGTCGCGGCGGGGTGGAGGTGGCGCGGGCCGCCTACGACGCGGCCTTCGACGGCGCGCCGTCCACCAGCCAGGGGGACGGGACGGGTCTGAAAATCCGCGCGGAGCGCGACGGGCGGGGCGATGTGGTGCTGCTCGCGCCGCGGATCGGCGGCTCGCAGGCGGCCATCCACGTCCGCAGGACCGGCCCGGACAGCGCGCTCCTGGAACACGAGGTCGCAACCGAGCAGGGCGTGCTGCGCTTGGAGACGATCTCGCTCGTCCGCGCCGATGGAGAAGGAGACCGCCCGTGAGCACCACGTCGCTCGATACTGCGGCGTCCCGCCTCGACCGCATGCTGCAGGACCCGCTGATCCGCCTGGTGATGGCCAGCGACCGGGTGGAGGAGGCCGATATCCGCCGCCTCGCAGACCGCATCGCAGGGCGGCCCGCCGTCACGATTTCCCGCCTTCCATCCCATTCGCAGTGGCCGCACGCGCAGGGCTGCGCCGGTCGCGCCTGACCCTTAGGACCGTCATGTTTCAAACGAAAAGGGGTCGCCTGCGGCTCCGCACCATCCTGCAGACCGCCGCCGTGATCATCGGTTCGGGCCTGGCCTTCGCCGCCTTCCTCAGCGGCCTGGGCGGCAGCCTCGCCGGAGGGGTGTGACCCGCCCGCTTGACCCGGGCGACCACGGGCCGCAGGACAGGCGCACCCATGCGCCCGCCCCGCTTCGTCCGGTCCATCCGCCCTGCGCTAGCGCTGGCGCTGGCGTGCGCGCTCGGCGCATGCCATCGGTCCGAGTTCGCCCAGGCTCCTCCTGAAGCGCCCTCGCCGGGCGCCCTGCCGGCGTCGGCTCCGCCTTCCCCGGTCCAGCAGGCGGTCCTGGACCAGCTGCCGCCGGCCTACCGCCACCCCGACCTGGAGAACGGCCGGCTGCACCTCAACCTCTGCCGGGCCTGCCACACCTTCGTCCAGGGCGGACCGGACATGACGGGCCCCAACCTCTACGGCGTGTTCGGGCGCAGGGTGGCGAGCCGGGTCGGCTACAGCTACTCCGCCGCGCTCGCGGCCCGGTCTTGGACCTGGGACGCCCAGCACCTGGACGGCTGGCTGAAGTCGCCGCGCACGGACGTGCCCGGGACCAAGATGACCTTCTACGGGATCACCGACGACCAGGACCGGCGCGACCTCATCGCCTACCTGCGGCTGGCGACGAGCGGCGGGCCGGGCTGAAGGCGCGTTCCGCCCACAGCTTAACAACCTCTTCACAGGCGCCGGGCGACAAGGTCGCCACGACCGAGGGAGCCCAACCTGCAGACCGCCGCCGCAGACCGTCGCGACCTCATGCTGGAGCTGGCCCGATCCCCCCAGGCCGGCGACCGGGACCGGCTGCTCCTGGCGCTCGCCGACCTTTGCGAGCGCGACGGCGGCGGGAGCGAGCAGGCCCGTACTCTGCTGGGCGAGGTCCTGATGGGCCTGATCGGCCGGGTGGAGCGCGACATCCGCATCCGGCTGGCCGGCAAGCTGGCCGGCGCGAGCTGGGCGCCGCATGCCTTGGTCGTCTTCCTCGCGCACGACGAGATCGAGGTCGCCCGTCCGCTCCTCCACAGGAGCCCGATGCTGGACGAGCAGGACCTTGTACGGCTGCTGGCGGAGGCGGCGCTGGACCACCGGGTCCAGGTGGCGCGCAGGCCCGGGCTCGGCTCCGCGGTGTCGACGGCGATCCTGGACCAGGGGACCCCGGAGGTCGTGTACGCCCTGGCGGCCAATGCGAGCGCGCAGCTCACCCCGCTCGCCCTGGAGCGGCTTGTGCTCATGTCCCAGACGATGGCTGAGCTGCGCGCACCGCTGGCGCGCCACCCCTCGCTCACCGCCGAGCTGGGGGCGATCCTGTACGTCTGGGTGGGCGAGGCGCTGCGGCGTTCGCTGTGCGAGCGGTTCGCGGTGGACGGTCCCGCCTTCGAGCAGGCGGTGGAGGCGGCCGTGAGCGAGGCCCGCGGTGCGCCCGGCGACGGGACGAGCCTGGAGCTCGACGAGCGGGCCGCCATGGAGCGGCGCGTGGTGGGCAAGCTGAAAGCGGGCGGTCAGCTCCGTCCCGGGCTCCTCCTGCGATCGCTGCGCGACGGCAAGCTGACGCTCTTCACCATCGCGCTGGCCGAGCTCGGCGACTTCACCACCGACGAGGTGCGCCGCGCCATGGACGCCGCCTCGCCCGAGCTCCTGGCGCTCGCCTTCGCTGCGGTGGGGGTGGATCGCGGCGCGGTGCCGAGCCTGCTGGCGGCGTTGCGCACCCTGAACGCCGGCCTGCCCGGGACCGAGGGGGAGGCGGCCGAAGTCCAGGGCTGCCTCACGCTCCTGGACGCGACTCGGCGGCGCGCGCCTTCCGCAAGCGCCTCCACGCCGTTTGACAAAGCCTCGCGGGCCCGCCTTGAAGGAGCGGGCCGGGCCGGGAGCCGTCGACTTGCCGCACTCTGAGCTGCGCCTGGCCTTCGCGGCCAGCGACCGACCCGAGGCGGAGGAGGCCAAGGCGCGCCTGTGCCGCCGCTACGGCGCGCACGCGATCGCCGACGCGGACGTGGTGGTGGCGCTCGGCGGCGACGGCTTCATGCTGGAGATGCTGCACGCCTGCCTGCATTCCAGCCGGCCCATCTACGGCATGAACCGCGGCTCCGTAGGCTTTCTCATGAACGACTATTCAGAGGACGACCTGCCTGCCCGCATCGGGGCCTCGGAGCGGGCGGTGATCCGGCCCTTGAGCATGACGGCGGTCGACGTGGGGGGCGTGTCCCACCAGGCCGTGGCGATCAACGAGGTGTCGCTGCTGCGCCAGACGCGCCAGACCGCCAAGCTGAGGCTCGCCATCGACGGCAAGGCGCGGATGCAGGAGCTGGTCTGCGACGGGGTGATGGTGGCGACGCCTGCGGGCTCCACGGCCTACAACCTCTCCGCCCACGGCCCGATCATCCCCATCGACGCCAAGGTGCTGGCGCTGACGCCCATCAGCGCTTTCCGGCCGCGGCGCTGGCGCGGCGCGCTCCTGTCCCATACCGCCGAGGTCGCGATCGAGGTGCTGGAAGCGGACAAGCGGCCGGTCAGCGCGGTGGCGGATAATTTCGAGGTGCGCGACGTCCTGTCCGTGGCGATCGCGGAAACCCGCGACCTGGAGCTGGTCATGCTGTTCGACGCGGGACGGAGCCTGGAGGAGCGGGTCATGGCCGAGCAGTTTCAGGGATAAAGCGCCGGCCGGCCCCAAGGCGTTGTTAAACTTACGCGCTTAGGATCACGGGCGGTTCACCGTTCGAGCACCCCCCATGTCTCAGACCTCCCCCCAGCAAGGCCAGGTGTTCGCCGCCCCCACCGCGCTCCGCGATCGGCTGGGCCCGCGCTTCGGCCGCATCGACACGGCCGCGATCGCCAAGGCGGAGGCCGCGCTGAAGGGGCTGTCCTCCCAGTTCGGCCAATGGCTGCAGGACGAGATCGCCAAGCTGGAAGCCGCGCGCGAAGCCATCCGCGCGGACGGTGCGAACCGCCTGACGGTGGACGGGCTCTTCACCCGGGCCCACGACCTCAAGGGCCTGGGCGCCACCTACGAGTTCCCGCTGGTGACCCGTATCGCCGGATCGCTCTGCAAGCTGCTCGGTGACGGCGACGGACGTGTCAACACGCCCATGGCGCTGGTCGACGGCCATATCCAGGCGATCCGGGCCGCCGTGCGCGACAACATCAGGGACAGCGACAATCCGATCGGCGCCGCGCTGGCCGGCGAGCTGGAACGCCAGACCGCCGACTACCTCGCCGTGAAGGGCTGAGCGTCCGGCTGCGCCAGGAGCCCCCGTCGCCTGGCCGCCTCCACCGCCCCGGCGGCCGAGCGCGCCTGCGCCAGGGGTTCGAGCGAACGCCGCGTGGGGGGCATGAGCCGCACGCCTTCCGCCGAAAGGATTTCAGCGGGACGCGACCAGCCCAACGTCTCGAACTCCACCCCGATGAGCTCGGCGGCGGCCTCGTAGGGTGACGCTTCCAGGACGAAGAACAGGGTGTCGAACCGGTAGGGCATCGACTCGGGCGTGACCCATCGCCCGTAAGGCGTCAGCCGCCCGGCGCCGAGCGGACGCCCCCAGGCCCGCGACAGCGCCTGGAAGTCCTGCTCTCCCCCTTCCACCGCCCGGCGCGCCTCGGCCAGATCCACATTCGCCGGCGGCCCCTGCCCGTCCGCAGTGATAAAAAGGCCCGTTTCCTCGAAGGTCTCGCGCAACGCAGCCCACGCCGCGGCCGCCTCCGTGCTCTCGACACCCTCCCCGTCATGGTCCTGCCGTTCCAGCTTGCCGCCGGGAAAGACGGTGGCCCCGGGAAAGGCGCGGACCCGGTCGCTGCGCCTGCCCACCAGCACCTCCAGCCCGTCGCGGTCCCGCAGCAGGATCAGGCTGGCGGCGAGGACGGGCGGGGGGGCGGCTGGGGACGACATGGGCGGGGAGCATACAGCCCCGCGGGCCCATGCCCGCCCGCCGATGGGACGATTGTCAGTCCTCGCCGCGGGCGAGCCGGTCCATGCGCTCCAGGAGGTAGTCGGCCTCGGCGTCGCCGACGTTCTCCTGGGTCAGGAAACGCTCCAGCATCCGGCTCTGGAAGCGGCGCAGGTCGAACTCCCCGCCCTCCTCCTGCAGGGCGCGATAGGTGTCCACCCCGACCCGGAAGGCGGGATAGAGCCGCTCCGGCAGGCCGGCGCGGTTGTAGATGGCGCGCAGGCCGAGGGGCCCGGCGTCGTGGATCATCATCCAGGCGCGGTGGTGGGCGACGCCGGACAGTTCCGCCATGGACCATTCGAAGAAGCTCATGTGCCCGCGGGCGAGCGCGCGGAGCAGGAGCGAGGACGTCAGCCGCTCCTCCGCGCGGAGCTGGGCGGTGAAGGCCTTCAGGTCAGAGGCGCGGCCGGCCTGGTCGACCAGGTCCACGGTGGCCCGCTCGCGCGCGCCGATCGCGATGGCGAGCGCGGTCTCCGGCGAGATATGATGGCGGTCGATCAGCTGCTGGCGCACCGCTTCGCTGACCCGGCCGACCAGCCGCTCGCTGACCGTGGGCGGCAGCACCTTGCGCAGCGCCATGGCCCCGGCGAGCTGCTCGCTCCCGGCGAAGCGATCCATGGCGAGCTGAAGCCCGGCCTCGTTGAACTGGGCGTTGTCGTTGGCGCAGGCGGTCCGCACCGCCTCCTCGCCCGCGTGTTCGGCGAGCGCGCTCGTCACCGCCTCCGTAAGGACCGTGCGACGGGCCACCGCCAGCTGTTTCACCGCATCGGGCAGGCGCACGATCTCGACGAGGTCGTCCTCCGTCAGCACCGGGGAGAAGGTCAGGACGGGCGTGGCCACGCTCTCCACGTCGTGGGCGAGCCGCACGGCCACGTCGCGCGGCAGCTCCCGGGAGGTCTTCAGCGTCACCGCCAGCGCGCGTCGCACCAGCTCGGCGGCGTCCACCGCCATCATGCGCAGGACCTCCGCGGCGGCCTCGCGCTCGGCGGAGTCCACGCCCGCGTCGATGCGACGGCACAGCTTGTGGGCGGCGATGGCGCGCTCGTCGGCTGAGGAGCCGCGCACCAGCGTCCTGATGTCCTCCTGCGTCAGGGCGGAGCGCGCGGCGGCCATGGGCGCCTTCCTCGTAGGCTGAGTTGCGACCATCATCGTGCGTGAGCCTTAACGAGCATTTACCACCGCCGCCTTCACCGTCGCGGCGTCGCGTCGGCCGTCGACAGCGCGCTCAGCATCTCGGAGGAGAAGAGCGAGCCGGCCGGAGACTTCGAAGGGCCGCCGTCGGGTTCGCTGAGGATGAGGTTGACCAGCATCTGCTCCTCGCGCAGCCGCTCGCTGTGCGCGGCGCCGGCGTAGGCGGTGAAGGCGCCCTCGCCCGGGTCGCTGTCGGCGGCGGCTTGCGTCGCCACGTCCACCCCGCCTGCGCGGCTGAGGTCGGCGTAGACCTCGGCCACCGTCAGCGCCCGCCCGCCGCGATAGAAGACGTGGGCGTTGGCGCCCGCCGCGTCCGGGAAAAGGACGGCGGCGGTCTGGTTGGGGTTGTGGCCGTAGGCCTCGATCAGCCTCGCGGAGCCTTGCGCTCCCAGGAAGTGCGCGGCGTATAGCTCGCCACCGGTCGGCTCGCGTCCGGTGCGTCCGCGCAGATAGGCGGCATGGTCGGAGGCGAGCTCGCCCGCCATCACCGCGGCCGCATGGGGGTCGTAGCGGAGGTCCATCACCGTCCTCTTTGCGACCTCGCCCTGGGGCACGTAGAAGCGCCCGTCGGACCCCTCGCTGATCAGGTCGGCGTAGCGGGCGTAGCCGTTGGCGGGCCCGTGACGCTTCAGCGTCGCAAGCCAGGTCTGCTCGACGAACTGGAACAGGCCCGCGGCCGAGGAGCTCGGCGCGTGGGCGAGCGCATTGAAGCCGCTCTCCCGCTTGGCGGTATGGAGGAGGAAGCCGAAGTCGATGCCGGTCGCGCTGGCGGCGCGGCGGATCGCCGTCTCGATCCCGCCGAGCGCGCCTGTGGGGCTGACGTCCATGGGCAGTTTCTGCCGACCGAGTGGTTAACGGCCGGTTTCGCCACGCGCCGCATAGCCCCCGGCCGCCCTGCCGCGTTACAGCGGCGAGCCAAAGCGAGAAGAAGGCCGCCCATGTCCGAAGACACCCAGAACACCCTGGTCATGACGCTGGAAAGCGGACCGGTCAGCATCCGCCTGCGCCCGGACCTTGCGCCCGGCCACGTCTCCCGGATCACGGACCTGGCGAACAGCGGCTTCTACGACGGGGTGGTGTTCCACCGGGTGATCTCCGGCTTCATGGCCCAGGGCGGCGATCCGACCGGCACCGGCCGCAGCGGGTCCGACAAGCCGGACCTCAAGGCGGAGTTCTCCTCCGAGCCGCACGTGCGTGGTATCTGCTCCATGGCGCGCACCAACGACCCGAACTCGGCCAACAGCCAGTTCTTCATCTGCCTGGACGACGCGCGCTTCCTAGACAAACAGTACACCGTCTGGGGTCAGGTGATCGACGGCATGGACCACGTCGACGCCCTGCCCAAGGGCGAGCCGCCCAGGAACCCTGGGAAGATCATATCGATGCGGCTCGCGGACGCTGGCGCGCGCTGATGGCGCGGCGCGGGGGCGTGCACCGGAAGGCGCACGCCCCCTGCCGCGCAGGGAGCGGCTGGCGATCCCGGGCTGCCGGGTCGTGCTTCAGATACGCAGGCCCGACTTTCCGTATAGGCTCAGGCGGTCGTGCATGGCTGACAGGCAGAACCTGCAGAGCTTGGCTATCCAGACAGTCATCGTCGCCTCCCGTGCGTTTCCTCAAGGCGCTGCCTTCTAGCGAGCCGCTGACCTTTAAGCATTTAGGCACGACTCTCGTTGCCGGACAAGCGTCGGTCGATACTTAGACTTCGCCGTCCAATTTTCTTACATGGAGACTGTTGGCCAGAACCATCGTATCTTGGACCGTACAGTCCATTCCGCGCACGCGTGCGGGCTGGCGCAGTCGACTTCCGCGTGATGGGGGCTGCCCATTGACTTGGCGACGCGCGCCAGTATGGTCCCCGCCTCGATTTTAGACCGGCGTGGGCGTGTCCTGGCCCGCCGCCGTTGGGAGCTCCGTCATGGCCAAGCCGGCCTCCATCAAGATTCGCCTGAACTCCTCGGCCGACACCGGTTTCTTCTACGTCACGAAGAAGAACGCCCGCACCAAGACCGACAAGATGGTCGTTAAGAAGTACGACCCGGTGGTGCGCAAGCACGTCGAGTTCCGCGAAGGCAAGATCAAGTAGGCGACCCAAGAAGCGCCTGTTTGCTGCGCCCGGCCGAAAGGCCGGGCGTTTTCTTTTGTCGGATGGGCCCTTGAGGGCTGGGGCCCCGGGGCTAGGCCGCCCGCGCGATCACCACGTTGCGGCCCTGGGCCTTGGCCTCGTAGACGCCCTCGTCGGCGCGCTTCAGGAGCGCCTCGGGCGTGTCGCCCTCCCCAACCGTGGCGGCCACCCCGATCGAGATGGTGACGTGCAGGAGCTCGTCCACCCCGTGCACCCGGAAGGGCGAGCCGGAGACGTGTAGCCGGAGGCGCTCGGCCACCCGCTCGGCGGCGTCCAGCGGGGTGTCGGGCATGATCACCACGAACTCCTCGCCGCCGGAGCGGCAGGGGAGGTCGATGGCGCGGACGTTGGTGGCGAGGCGCACTGCGAACTCCCGCAACACCTCGTCGCCCACGTCGTGGCCGAAGCTGTCGTTGATGCGCTTGAAATGGTCGATGTCGACCAGGAGCGCAGCGACGGGATCGCCGCCGCAGGTGGCGCGCCGCACCAGCGCCGACAGCTGGCCGGTCATGTAGCGGCGGTTGTGCAGCCCCGTCAGAGGGTCGGTGACCGCCAGCTCCAGCGAATTGTCCAGGTTGTTCCTGAGGAAGTCGGTGTAGCGCTTCTGGCGGATCAGGGTGCGGGCGCGCGCGGCCAGCTCCTCCGGGTCGATCGGCTTGGCGATGAGGTCGTTGACGCCGATCTCCAGCGCCTTAAGCGCGCGCCGCCGCTCGGCGGGATCGAACACCGCCAGGATCGGGGTGTGCCGCGTCGCCTCGTCCGAGCGGAGCTGGGCGGCCAGCCGCAGGCCGTCGAAGCCGCCCGCCGCGATGTTGACGATCAGGAGGTCGGCGCGGCCGCGGACCGCCAGGAGCGCGCGGTCGGCGTCCACCTCCAGGACGGGGCGATGCTCCACCGACAGCTCGTCCACAATGCGCCGCGCCTGGCGCTCCTGGTCGTCGGCGACCACGATGCGGCCGCCCGAACCGCCGAGCCGGCTGGCCACGCCCTCGATCACGCCGATGCGCCGGCCGGACGCCTCGCGCTGGCGCAGCTCGTCTATGACGAGCTTCAGCCGGGTGAGGCTGCGCACCCGGGCGAACAGCGCCACGTCGTCGATGGGCTTGGTCAGGAAGTCGTCGGCCCCCGCCTTGAGCCCCGTCAGCCGGTCCTGGCGTCCGTCCAGCGCGGTGACCAGCACGACGGGGATGTGGCGGGTGTTGGCGTCCGCCTTCAGGCGGCGGCAGACCTCGAAGCCGTCCATCCCGGGCATCATCACGTCCAGGAGGATGATGTCGGGCAGGCCCGCGCCGACCGCCTCCAGCGCGCTCGGGCCGTCGTAGGCGACCGAGACGTCGTAGTATTCGGCGTTCAGCTTGGCCTCGAGCAGGCGGACGTTGGCCTCAATGTCGTCCACCACCAGGATGCGCGCGGACATGGCTCTAGCCCCTCACCCCAGGAAGCGCTTCACGGTGTCGAGGAAGAAGCCGACCGAGATCGGCTTGGAGATGTAGGCCTCGCAGCCGCCCTGGCGGATGCGCTCCTCGTCGCCCTTCATCGCGAAGGCGGTGACGGCGACCACCGGAATGTGGGCCAGCTCCTCGTCCTCCTTCAGCCATTTGGTGACCTCCAGCCCGCTGATCTCGGGGAGCTGGATGTCCATCAGGATGAGGTCCGGCTGGTGCTCGCGGGCGAGCGCCAGCGCGCCCAGCCCCTCGCGCACCTGCAGCGTCTGGTAACCCTGCGCGTCCAGCAGATCGTGGAAGAGCTTCATGTTCAGCTCGTTGTCCTCCACGATGAGGACCGTCTTGGCCGGCGATGCGTCCACAGAACCACCCTTGGGGCCGGGACGGTCCGGACCCTCTTGTGCGGGGAAGCTATGCCACGCACATCCCTAAGTCTCCGTTAGCCGCAAAGGCGGCGGGCGCACGCCTTGCTCGAAGAAAACGCCACGCCTAGGCTCGCGGGCGTGAACGGCAGGGAGTTCATCCGGCGGTCGCAGCGCTGGGCCAAGGACCGCGACGTCGACGTGGTTCTCGATCCTACGCGCGGCAAGGGCGGTCACCAGCTGCTCCGGATCGGCGCGAGGTGGACGACGGTGCAATCCGGCGAGCTGAAGGCCGGGGTTTACAACGCCATGCTGAAACAGCTCGGCATACCGAAAGAGGAGTTCTGATGCAGACCTGGGCCTTCCCGGCGTCCTTCCAGGAGGAAGCTCCCGGTGACTGGGTCGCGGCCTTTCCGGACGTGCCGGAGGCGATCACGGGTGGGAGCTCACTGGAGGAGGCGCGCCGGCAGGCGGCCGACGCCCTGGATGAAGCGATCCTCGGCTATCTCGCCCATGGACGCGCCCCGCCGACGCCGCGCGAGCCAGGGTCGGGGGAGGAGCTCGTGGCGCTCGACCCGGTGACCGCCTCACGCGCGGCGCTCGCCCATGTCATGTCCGAGCAGCACGTCAGCCACGCGGCGCTCGCCCGCCGGCTCGGCCGTAGCGAGGGAGCGGTGCGGCGGCTGATCAGCGGACAGGGCGGCGTGAAGATCGACAGGGTGCTCCAGGCGCTCGCCGCGCTCGGCGCGCGCGCCGCCCTCGCGGTGACGAACGGGTAAGCCGCCCTGGCCGTGTGCGCAGCCATGAAGGCGCTGTGCCGCGACTGCCTGTGGCGCGGCGAGGGCGTATCTCGCCGCTGTCCCGCCTGCGGCTCGCCGCGCCTCCTGCGCCACGCCGAGCTGGAGGCCCTCTCCATCGCCCACCTGGACTGCGACGCCTTCTACGCCTCGGTGGAAAAGCGCGACCGACCGGAGCTGGCGGAGCGGCCGGTGATCGTGGGAGGCGGCGTCAGGGGCGTGGCCACCACCTGCTGCTACATCGCGCGGACCTATGGCGTGCGCTCGGCGATGCCGATGTTCAAGGCGCTGAAGCTCTGCCCGGACGCGGTGGTGATCCGGCCGGACTTCGCCAAGTATGTGGCGGCGAGCCGCACGGTGATGGCGCACCTGCGCGCGCTGACGCCCTTGGTGCAGCCGCTGTCGCTGGACGAGGCCTGGCTCGACCTCTCCGGGACAGAGCGGCTGAACGGCGGCCCGCCTGCCTTCCAGCTGGCCCGGGCGCAGAAGGCGATCGAAGCCGAGACGGGGCTGAGCGTCTCCGTCGGCCTCGCGCCCAACAAGTTCCTGGCCAAGATCGCATCCGACCTCGACAAGCCGCGCGGCTTTGCGGTGATCGGCGCGGGCGAGGCGCAGGCCTTCCTCAGCTCCCGCCCTGTCTCCATCCTGCCCGGCGTCGGCCCCGCGCTGGCGAGGAGCCTGGACAGTGCGGGCTACCGCCGGGTCGGCGACCTCGCGACCGCCTCGCCCCGGCGCCGCGCCGAGCGTTTCGGGGCGCAGGGGGCGCACCTCGCGGCGCTGGCGCGCGGCGAGGACGCCCGTCCCGTCGATCCC
>CAXUCS010000041.1:0-12343 GCA_964249365.1 uncultured Caulobacteraceae bacterium
CACTTCTCAGTGGAAACTTGCCGCCTCCCGGGTCAGCTCTCAGCGGAAATCAACAAGCTTGTGGTTGGGACCTCTCAGGTCACCCAGAAGCGCTCGTCCCCCCGCCTAACGCGAAGCTAAGCTCGTCCACCCTGAAGGTCTCCTGACGTGCGACATAATCACCTGCAGGTCGCAGCTGACCTTGCTGCGGACTTCAGACCGCCGATGCTCGATAAAGAGGGCTCAAGAACCAGTCGTCGCGCGGTCCGCTAACAGGCTACCCCGATCAAGCGGCCAACCCCGGTCTTACCAGCGGCGTCGAAAAGCCGAGCCAATCGATCCGCCGACATCTCGGAAGCAGCATCGTCGGTTCGGGAACAACCGAGCGCCATGGCGAGAGGCTCTTCCTAACGTGTCCACCTGTCGCAGGTTCGTCCACCGCTGAGTCACTAGACCATCGGTTGAAAAGGGGAGATGGGTGTCCCCGCCGTAACAAGGGGGGCCGGTCCATGTCGGATAGAGCTCGAGCCGCGCCGGCCGAGGTTTCGGAGCGGGTAATCCGGTTCATTCGCGTGGCTGTCCACCAGCCCGGCATGAGAACGCAGCTCGTCGCTACGTTGAAGACAGACTACAAGCGGTTGTCGAGGTTCTGTGCCTTGGCCGATGGTGAAAGGCCGATACGAGATATCGCCTTCCTTCTCGAAATACTGGCGGCTCTCGGCTACAATGCCGGTGACGTTTTCGACGCCGCAGAGGTAAGCGCGACCTACGAGGAGATGCGCCTGATGCTTCGGGATCGCCTGGATCCCGGGATCCACGAAGAGTTCGGGACGGACTTACAGAAAGGAAAACGCCTGGTTGCGTCTGATCTCCGCCGGGCGGGTTAACGCCACGGCAGCTCTTTCGATGACGAGCTCACCCGGCAGCGCTCGAGAGTCCAGAGCCTCCTGGGCCGCTCTCGGCCTGTGCCTCATTCTGCCTCTCGCGCTCGTCGGCCACGCAAGCCCAGACCCGCGGACGACGCTACAAGGCCTCCCTGCGGCCAACCCGCCCCCGACGGCTCGGCCACCCGATTGGACCCACTTGGCCGACGCGTTACCCCTCCTGGGACAGGCCGAGCCTGCCGAGGTCGAGACCCTCGCCTATCAGGTCACCATGGCCGCCGCCTCCGCGAATTGCCGGGGGCGAACAGAGGTGGTCTCTGATCCCCGAGATGAATCAGACCTTCTGGCGAAGCGAATCTACTCCCGGCTCGCATGCTCTCCCGCGCCCCTTCAGCTATCCCACATCAGCTGGCGTAAGACGGTGCTTCGCGAGCCAACCCGAGAGGCGCCCGCGGCCTGGCGATCCCTGCCGGACGTCGACGCGGCGATAGATCGAGGCGCACGGGTTACAGGCGTCTCGCCGGCCTACCTTCGATCGACCGCCATCGCGGAGTCCGGCCTACGTGCTTCCATCACCTCCAAATCAAGTTCGGCGCAGGGCCTCTATCAATTCCTAGACAACACCTGGCTTGCGACCGTCCGCAAATATGGACCAGGTCTAGGCCTCACGCGCGCCGCCGCGGCTATAGAGATCGACGCGTCTGGACGCGCCAGGGTCATGGACCCGACCGATCGGGCGGCCATCCTCGCGCTGCGGTCCGACCCGCTCGTGTCAACCGCCGTAGCAGGCATGCTGACGAGGGAGAACGCGACCCGGCTCGCCGCATCCGGCCTTGTCTCCATCGACGCTGAAAGCTTGTACGCCGCCCACGTCCTCGGCGCCCACGGCGCAGCGGTCATGTTCAGCCAGCTTGCCCGTCGACCCCAAGACGGCGCGGCAAAGCTGTTCGCGGCTGCGGCCGGTTCGAACCCTGGCCTGTTCTACACGGGAGGCCGCACACGAAGCTTCCGCGAGCTTGTGCAGGTGTTCCGCCGCAAGATCGGCGGGTGACCTGGCCGTCTTCTCCGACCGCCCGAAGCTGGTCCAGAGCGCTGATGAACCTCTTAGGTCCGTTGGCTCGGGCCTGCCCTTCAGGATGCGCCGCTGGCCGGCCCTCTGCCGGAGCGCTTACAGGTTCGCCCGCACGCGCCCTCCCCCTCGAACAAACCCTCGAAAACCAGGCGGATCGTGAACGGCGCGGACTGGAGATCCACGGGTCGCCTTGGCGGTACGGGATGGCGGGGCCCGGCGGTCGATGGACGGTCGCCTTGACGCTCACGCCGTCGAGAGTCGTGGCGCATCTCGCGGGGCGACCCCACGCCAACGCAGACGCGACCTCCCTCATGCCTGCGGACAAGTCTTACTCTTAAGAGGTTGATTCCGCCTGGATCCGTCCGAGAACTGTCCTTCGGAAGATCGCCCACGCGCCCTTCCCCGTTTCGGGAGATCGCCCACGCCCTCACAGCGTAAGCCGCGCTGACCGCGCCTTCACCCCCCGTCGGCTCGGTCGCGATCTACGACGGTCTGGGACGCCGCCACGCTCCGGTACGAGCTGATCGCGCGCTCAAGGCGCTGTTTGCGCCGAGTCGGGGCCGAGCCGGAAGCCTGCGGGCGCTCCAACCACCATGCAAGCTCGGGGCGCTACCGGCGAGACCCGATCCCAGGCCCTGATGGCGGATTGAAGCCGACTCCCTTCGGAGGGTCACCTACATCCCTCTTCGGAGGAACGCCCACGCCTGTCTCATCGGGCCGCCCGGGTTCACATTCGGCAGATCGCCCACACCCTGCTTCGGGAGATCACCCACGCTGGATTCGGCGGAACGCCCACGCCGGGACTCGGGAGATCGCCCACGCTCGCGCTCGGGAGATCGCCCACACCGGCCCCCTCCCCTGCTGGCATTCGACAACCGCCGTCGCGATTCGGACTTTCGCCCACACCCGGACTCGCGTTATCTCACTTGCCTTCGGCAGAACGCCCACACCTTTACGTTCGGGAGATCGCCCACGTGTCGCACGCCGAGGAGCGTCCCTCCGACGACCAGGTCGACCTTTTCTTCGATACGGTCGTCGACACGCCCTTGCGGGATGATCGGGCGCTCATGGAGTTCCCGTTCTTCAGCCTGCAAAAGCGGCCGCAGATGAGGCCGCTCGAATTCGAAAAGGATGATGTTGTCATCAAGGTCTCCCCAGGACCGAAGGGTATGGCGTCGGTTTGGGATAGGGACGTTCTCGTTTATGCCGTCTCCAAGATCAATGAGCGCGTCGATCGTGGCGAAAAAGTCCCTCGGACCATACAATTCATCGCTCACGACTTCCTGAAGCTGACCCATCGGGGCACGAACAAGCAGGCTTACGAGCTGCTGAAGGACGCCCTGTTCCGATTGCGGTCGACAACCGTGGAAACTTCGATCGCGTCCGGGGGGCAGCGCAATCACCGAGGGTTCGGTTGGATCGACTCCTTCGAGATCGTCGAGGACGAGCGCAGCGACGGAACGCGCCGGATGAGAGCCGTTCAAATCACCCTCTCCGACTGGATGTACCGCGCGCTCATCAAGGATCGTCGGGTTCTCTCGATTACACCGGAATACTTTAAGCTCGATGGCGGCCTTGAGCGACGGCTCTATCAGCTCGCCCGCAAGCATGTGGGCCAGCAGCGGCAATGGAGGATCGGTCTCGCCCTGTTGGCTCAGAAGGTCGGTTCGATTCAAGATCTTCGATTTTTCAAGCGGGACCTTCGTCGTATCATCGAGGCGGACAATATACCCGACTATCGCTTCGCCATAGAAGGACAGACCAACGTTGAGATCGAACCGGCTCTGCTCGAAGAGATCAAGGCGTCAGGCCAGTACAGGCAGGTTCCGAACGCCCGCTTGATCGTGAGCGTCACGCGAAAGCGGCGACCAGGTGCGGAGGCGCCCTTCCTTGAGGAGGAGTTGGACTTTCCCCAGCCTGTGGAAAACCCGCCAGACGCTCGGAAGATCGCCCACGGACGTTCGGAGGATGGCCCACAAACCGCCTCGGCAGATCACCCACCTTTGTTCGGGCGAACGCCCACGTCGGGTAGGACTAAGGCTATGACAAGGCAAAAGAAATCCGAAGCGTAACCCTTTAACTTGTATATACTAACCTTCTAACCGGCGCATCGCGGGATGCGCGCGCCTGAATGGCGCGCACCCCCGATGCGAGCGTCATGCCGACGGCCGCCCATTGAGGCCCCTCCCCTCATCGCAACGGGGAAACCTAGCCACCTCCCTGGTCGGAAGCAGCACCACGGTTCAGAGGCGGCGAGCCTTCTCAGCTAGGCCCATTGCGCTAGCCTCCAGTGTCTTGGCTCTAGGCCCTAGCTCGCGATGGTTCAGCCCTGAGCGAGGACGTCCGAAGCCTTCCGGCCCGATGTGGCGCTTAGATCCCTCGGCGTGTCGTCACATTCGCTCCGAAGCGCCAAGCGGCTTCCCCACGGCGCCGAACGCGACCAGCTCGGGTCCGGCAGCACGACCCTTGGCGGAAGACGCTAGGGTCTAGGTGCCGTTCGCTAGAGGCCTAGACGCGCTCGGACGGCCCGGTGCAGACCGTCGTCTAGAGACTGGTGTCAAGGGTCTAGCTCAAGGTGTCTAGCTCACGACCCCTAGCGCCCCGACGCTAGGCGCGAGAGGCAAGAGTTCAGGCCACCGGGGTCTAGGCCATAGGGCCTAGTCCATCGCCTCCGGTGAGGTCTGGCGCCTAGACCCTTGACGCTAGATGCTACGCTCTTGGCCCGTCTCAAGTGTCGAGAGACTAGGCCGGCGCTGTGAAAGGGGCTGCCTCCGCGCGCCACCTTGCCTGGAGCAATGTACGAACGCTGCGCCGGACCAACAAGCCAATCCACCTAGCCCCTAAACGCTAGACCCTAGACCCAAGCCTCTAGGTCGGTCCGTTCAACGCCGGAGTTCACCGGCTGGGTCCGTGGTTTACGAACTGTTAACCCTTCTTGGAGGACAACGCCTCCATCGCCGATCTCGTCTGGGAGGACGACCCATTGGCCCTCGTGCTCTTCGCGAACACCAAGGGAGGCTCCGGCAAGACCACCGCCGCCCTCGTCTTCGCCACCGAGATCCTTCGGGCGGACGCCCGAGTGGTGATACTGGAGGGCGATCCCAACGCGCCCCTGAGCCGCTGGGCTCAAGCCCGCAAACTTCCGGTCGTGATCGGGAACGACGTGCAGCCCAAGACGGTCGGCCAGGCAAAGGCCGCCATCGAGTCCGCGGCAGGCTCCGGTCGCTTTCTCCTCATCCAGGACAGCGACGAGGAACGGGTCTTCGATTGGGTCGAGGCCGCCACCAGCTGGGCGCACGTCGTGGTCGCAGACCCGGAGGGCTCGCCGAACCAATGGCTGCAGGATGTCGCGCTCAGCGCCGATCTCGTGATCATCCCGTTCGCGCCCACCGCCCTGGACGCGCACCAAGTGGCCAAGACGGTCACCGTGCTCGGCCGCGTGGGTCGGCGGACGAAGACCCCTGTTCAGTATCGCGTGATGCTAACCCGTTGCAGCGCCATCCAGACCCGCGACGAGCGCAAGATCCGTCAGGCCCTGGTCGATGATCGTGTGCCGATGCTCGAGACCTCGCTTCGAGACCGACCGGCCTTCAGGGCGATGTTCGACCTCGACAGGGATCTCTCCGAACTCGAGCCTCTTCAGGTCAACGGCCTGGAGGGCGCCCGGCAGAACGCCGCCATGCTGGCGTCCGACATCATCAGACTGCTTCGCCACGACTCTCAGGAACTCGCTGCATGAGCGAAAACACCTTCGGTTTCGGCGCCGCTGTGAAGGAGGCCACGGGCTTCGATCTACCCGTCGCCCCCAAGCGGATCGAGCGCGCGCTCAGGACAGAGGGGAGGGAGGTTGCGGCGGAGGAAGGCTTCCACCGGCGAGCGCCGATCAGACGACCCGGCGACCCGGCTGAGCCCGCCAAGAAGGCGGTCGGCCGTATTCGACTGAACGAGGGGGCTCCGCGCCGTGGCGTCCGCTACCAAGGGGAAGCCCGGGTGCAGCTGAACATCATGACGCCTCTCCCCGTGGCGGAGGACTGGCGCAGGCTGATGGAGGAGGCTCCTGTGCAGCAGTGGGAGCTGCTGGAGGCTGCCGTCCCGCTGCTCCGACAGCACTTCGGCCTGGATGAGGATCGGTAGAACGCCCACACCCTCGGCGCGCCGACGTTGCAGGAGCGTCGCCTGGCTCGGCGGAGGCCATTGACCTGGCCGCGCCGATCAGCCCTTCCGCGAACGCCCACACGGAACGCGCGGGAGGAGGCGTCCTGGCGACCTTGTTAGGCTGCAGGTCTCGCTAAGGCTCGGGCCTGCGCGGCGACGTTCGGCGTCATCTCACGCAATGGGCGCTCCTTCCCAGGACGCAACCTGAGCCCGTCGCCGGCGAAGAAGCTGATGAGTCTGTCTCCGGAAAGCACATCGATGGCGCCGGACTCCCGCGCGATCGTGTGGGCGGCGGGTGGTGTGCGGCCCGTGTGAACAAAGAGCCCGAACGCGCTCATGCTTTCGCAAAGAGCTGAAAAGTCGAGAAGGTCACCCGCTTTTACCATGCCGGTGTACTTCTTTGCCTGCACGAGCCAAAGCTGCTGCCCGACCCAAAAGGCTCCGTCGATACCGCCGTCACCTGTGTAACGGCTGTTTCTACGGACCTTGATCTTGCGAGCTTCCAACTGCAAGAGGATCATCTCTTCGAACGTGAACGGGCATACCGATCTCAAGTACTGGAAGGCCAGGGCGGGCTGATCGCGCGGGCTGATCCGCGTGAGCTTGCGCGAGGCGTAGTGCGCCCTAAGGCGGACCCGAAGGTGCATTCGAGCCGTCTTGTGTGAACCGAGGGAGGACGCGCGCCGCCGCAGACCCACTTTCCTCGTCCTGATGAGCCTTGCGATGACGGTAAGCGCCAGGAGAACGAGGAGGGCGCCCCCGAGCGCCGCCCGAGCCTCGAAAATGGCGTGCCAGGTCGATGACCAGATGAGCTGGTCGACAGCGAGCGCGTGCGCAGAAGGCGGAGCTTGGGCCATGACGTCTCTTTCCTGAGAGGCACGGGCCCAGTCGTGCGGGCTGAAGCTGCCATAGCTGGACGGGATCGTCACCTGCGTCCTGACGTCAGGAGAAGGGGAGGGCGCGGTGTTCGGGCGAGCCGCGGGCGTGCGGCGAAGCCGAGACGGCAGGAGCCGAACATGAGCTTGCACAACATCGTCGCGAAGATGGGCGGGGACCTTTGGGCCGGTGGAGGCCAGGCGAACATCCCAGGGCCAGGCCATAGCGCCGCTGACCGATCCGTATCCCTCCGCATCGGGACCGATGGGCGGTTGGTGGTGAACACGTGGGGGCGCACAGACTGGCGAGACGTCCTGGACGACCTTCGCGAGCGGGGCTTGATCGAGGAGAACAAGAGGCCGGTCGGCGTTGGGGGACAGGCTCGGACGACATTCACGGAGCCGGTAAGGGATGCCGCCGAGCGGTTGCGCGTGGCGAAGGCGATCTGGGCGGGGGGCGCGCCCGCAACGGCGCGCACCTTGAGCTGGCGTCACACGCAGCTGCGACGCATCGCGCGGCGGCTGCCTGGGTCTGACGTCATCCGGCACGCGACCGGCACCCCGCTGAAGGCCTACGACGCGGCCTGTAGGAGCCTGCACCCGGCCCTTCTGGTTGCGATCTGCGACCGGGAGGGGGCCTTCACAGCCGTGGAGATCACCTTCCTGGATCCCAACGCGCGAAGAAGCCGCCGTCTGAAGCTTTCACGCAAGACGGTCGGGCCGGTCACGCCTGGGAGCGCGGTGCGCATCGACGCTATCGAGGACGAGATGCTCGTGGGTGAGGGCTTCTTCTCCAGCCTCTCGGGGAGTGAGCGCTTCAACCTTCCAGCGTGGGCTCTCCTGAGCACCCGCAACATGCGCCGCTTCCGCCCGCCCGCGGGCGTTCGCCGACTCGTCATAGCGGCCGACCGCGGTAAGGATGGCGAACGCTCCGCTGATATCCTGGCCGGCAGCGCCAAGGCTCTCGGGCTGAAGGTGTGGATCGAATACCCGCCGCTGCCGAGTCGGGACTGGAACGAGGCGGCGGAGCACAAGACGGACTGGCCCCAACGCCTACACCGCACCTTGCTCTTGTCCACCGGCTAGAGGACAGCTCGGATATGACAGAGCAAACCGTCGTCGAGGCCTACCTTCCGCTACAGCCATCAACCTCGCGTGTCATCGATCAAGTTGATCAAAGCCTCGATGTTGACGAACTGGGCAAGACACTGACTCGGCTCCACTTCGCCGCGTTCCAGACGGTGCATGGAACCACGCCTCAATGGGTCAACATCAAGCTCGTCGAAGCGGTCGAGTGGGGGTGGGGAGCGCGCTATCGCGCCAGGCTCCAGCCGAGGGCGCCCGCCGCAGTTGCCTCATGGCATCGAGCCTTTGCGCGAGGTCTGCAGTCCTGGACAGAGGCCGGCTTCCTCGACCCCCTCGTCCGGCAGCGCGCTGAAGGCGGTGATGCCGGCTCGGTCTGCGGCATCGGTGATTACGACGACGTGGTCAGGGATGCGGCTGGCCGCCTCGGTCGCGCGGGGAGGCTTGAGGAGCTCCGCAACCTTTGCGCCTACCTCGGGGAGCGTCTTCCGGATCGGCTGGACCCGGATACGCCCTACTACACCTACCAGCGGCCCCTGCGCGGCTAAAGGCAGAGGGAGGGACGGGGGAGGCGCGCCGGACGGCCGGGATGATCCTGGATCCGCCGGCGCTGGACCCTGACCCCCATGACTGACGCCCAAATCGTTCGAGAAGACGTCCCTCAGGCCGCACCTTCACGGACCCAGCACACCGACACGTCCATGACCCTCGTCTGCCTGCGTGACCTTGGTATCGCCCCGGAGAACGCGCGCTTCGGCGAGGAGCCGGACGCCGACATCCCCAACCTCGCCGCCACGATCGCCGCGGTCGGCGTGCTGGTGCCGCTGCTCGTGCGGGCCGGGAAGAAGGGCGAGAAGCCGCTGATGGCCCTGGACGGGCGCCGCCGTCTCCTCGCGCTCGACGTCAACCTGAAGGACGGCGCGATCACCGAGGACTACCTCGTCAAGGTGATCACCCTCACCTCCAAGGTGGACATGGCCGCCGCCGTGGTCGTCGCCAATGACGAGCGCCTGGCGATCCACGTGGCCGACGTCATCGTGGCCATCGGCAAGCTGAAGAAGCGTCGCTACTCCGCCGCGGAAATCGCCAAGGCCCTGGCCTACGATCAGGTGGAGATCCGCCGGCTGCAGGCCCTGGCCGAGCTGCATCCCAGGGCGATCGAGGCGCTCCGGCAGGACGCGATCGACCTGCAGACGGCGCGCCTCCTCGCCCGCATCAGCGACAAGGCCGTGCAGCGGGACCTCGCTGAGCAGGCCCTGTCGGGCTACGGCAACGTCGCCTACTCGGTCCGTCAGCAGATCGGCCGCAGCCGGGTCGACGCCTCGGACTCGCGCCTGAAGCTGGTCGGCCTGGACGGCTACGTGGCGGCCGGCGGTCGCGTGGAGAGCGACCTCTTCGGGGAGCTGCCCGACGCGCTGCTCGATCCGGAGATCCTCGCGCGGACCTGGCGCTCGCGTCTCGAACCCGTGGTGGACGGCTTCAAGGCCGCCGGCGTCGACGTCTTCATCGCCGCCGGCCAGCACTTCACCGCGCCGGACGGCTTCCAGCGCCTGCACTCGCCCTTCATCGGGCACGCCTCCGATGCGGTGAAGGCGGCGGCCCGAGCGGCCGACGAGGTAGTCCAGGCCGCAGTCGCCACCTATGGCGAGATCGAGGCCGGCGCGGATGGCTTCGATCCGGCGCTCCTGGCCCTCCTGCAAGCCCAGGCGGCGAGCGTGTCGGCCCGCCTTGGGGGGACCTCCTACCAAGCGGTGGCGCTCTATCCCGAACGCACCTATGGCGCGGGGATCGAGACCTTCGCCAAGATCGTGCTGCGCGAGCCGGACGAGGAAGAGGGCGAGGGCGACGCGGCCGAGACCGGCGCTGAGCCGACTTCCGGCCCCGCGGGCGCGATCGGCGGAGGTCTTCGCCGGTACGAGACTGTGGACGTGCCGAAGGTGGAGGTGGATGTCGCCGGCTGCTCGCATGCCTTGCACGAGACCCAGACCGACGTGGCGACGCGGGGACTGATCCGGGACCTCGCCGACAGCCCGCTTGCGGCCATCACGATCCTGACCGCGCAGCTCTTCAAGACGCTCGTGCTCCAGAGCGCCTCCGGGGACGACAGCTCGGCCCTGCAGGTCCGCGCCACCGCCTACTGGCGGCTGAACGCGCCGGCGATCGCCGAGTTGGACGGCGAGGTGCGAGGACGACTCGACGCTCGCAAGGCGGACTACGTCGCCTCCGGCCTGCGTCCGATCCCGTGGATCGAGAGCCTGGCCATGGGCGAACGCACTCAGCTCCTCGCCGAGCTGACGGCGATCTCGCTCAACCTGCGGGAAGGGCGGACCTCCTCGATCCGCCACAACGCGCGGGCGGAGGCGGCCGAGATCGCCGAGCTGGTCGGCTCGGACATCTCCCAGCACTGGACGCCGGACACGACTTACCTGGCCGTCCACGGGAAGAAGCACCTCGCGGCCATGCTGAAGGAGATGGGCTGCGACGACGCCCGGACCGCAACGCTGAAGAAGGACGAGTTGGTCGGCTTCACCGCCGAGCAGGCTGCCTCGCGGGGGTTCGCGCCCAAGGTCCTCAGCTGGGCGCGGTCGCCCGAGGTGGATCCGGCGGTCCCTGGCGGTGACACCGGCGAGGCCGATGGCGACGGGGCGCCGACCCGGTCGGACGACGAGCCCGCTGGCGGCGCCTTGCCGGTCGGCCTCAGCGAGGCGGTCGAGCCGCAGGCGAGGTCTGACCAAGCCGGCGACCCCGACGGCGATCGTGACGTCGGCGCGTTGGCCGAGGAGGACCAACGCCTCGCAGCCTGACGAACTCGGGAGCCCGCTCTTCAGGGAGCGGGCTCTCCTCTTGCCGCCGTAGCGGAACGCCGGGCGAACGGAGAACAAGCCTCAGGGCGGTTCGCCGGACGTTCTTACCACGGCTTGCGGGCACCGATTCGTTCTCCCGTGGCTGTTGGAAGGGGAGGGACGGGTTCGGCGCCGGGCTGCGGGAAGGGCCCGTCAGCCGGCGGAGACCGGACCCATGCGACAGCGAAACCCCACCCAGGCTCAGTGCAGCCGCCTTGAGCGGGAGATTTTGGCGGCTGTCGGCCTACGGACGTTCCGCGAGCTGCACCGGACCGTGATCCACAGGGGCTTCCTCGCGAGCGACTTGGATCGCGACAGCTTCAATCGGCTGCAGGGCGCCTTCCACGCCGTACAGGGCCTGCGCTGGGCGCGAGAGGACCGGCCGGAGAGGCGCGGGCCATGGATCGCGGATGCGAGGCGGCGGGCGGAGCGCCTGGACATTCGCCTGAACTGAGCCGGCGCCTGAGGTGAGCCGGCCAAAGGGGAAGGAAGGGGAGGGGAGGCGAGCCTGGGAGACCGAGGAGGGGAGCGACCCCGCCGACCCGGGCGAGCCGGACCTCGACCCATGAACGCCTGCCTTCCGCTCTTCGCCGCCGCCAGCTCACCTGCGGACAAGCCTGCCAACCTGCTCGCGGCCGCTCGCGCCTTGGCGCCGCAGCTGGCCCGCTCCCGTGCTCTGGACCGCAAGCTGGTCGCCTCGACCATGACGCTCAGCTTCGGCGCGAGCGACGCGGAGGGCGCCTGGCTCTGGCGCGACGCCTACGACGCCATGGAGGCGGCGCTCGTGCTGCAGGTCCGCCGGCTGGCGCACCAGGTCTCCCGTCTCGAGGACGCCCCGGCCGACGTGGTCGCGTTGCTGGCGGGGCTCAGCGCCCTGACGCTCACCCACACGCGCCGGAGCGAGGAGCAGCTCGCGCTCGACCAGTTCTCCACGCCGCTGGAGCTCGCCGCGATCGCGGTCCTCGCCGCTCAGGTCCGCCCGGGCGACAAGGTGCTGGAGCCCTCCGCGGGGACGGGGCTCCTCGCCGCCGTCGCAGAGGCGTGCGGCGCCGCCCTGGAGCTCAACGAGATCGCGCCCACCCGCGCGGCGATCCTCGACGGCCTCTTCCCCGGGGCGGCCCGCACACGCCACGACGCCCAGCACCTCGCGGACCTGCTGCCGTCGTCAGGCGCCTTCGACGCCGTCGTCTCCAACCCACCTTTCCAGAAGCTTGAGGCCCATCTCCACGCGGCCATCCGCGCCCTGGCTGACGGCGGCCGGCTCTCGGCGATCGTCCCCGCGCGGCTGTTCGAGGATCCGGTCGCCCTCGCGGCGCTGGCCGCCAAGGGGCGCATCGTCGCCACACTGGCCTTCCCGTCCCGGGCCTACGCGAAGCATGGGACCAGCACCGACATCGGCCTGCTGGTCGTCGACCGGATGAGCGGCCCGCCCGCCTCGGCGCCCTGCATCGT
>CAXUCS010000042.1:0-12046 GCA_964249365.1 uncultured Caulobacteraceae bacterium
TTTCGCCGCCCGAGGACGTGAGGTCGAGTGCAGCGCGCTCGCCCGGGCGGTCCGGGCCGAACGTGCGCGAAGGGCGGCGCTGGAGACGGAGCTCGCGGGCCTGAACGCGGCGACGACCGTCCGCGCCATGCGCTGGGTGGCCAGGACGGCGCCGCCGCCCGAGGGGCTGAGACGCGCGCTGAGGGGCTTGGCCCGCGTTCTCGTCAGGCGGAGCCCTGCGGCCGGATGATCCCGCATCCCGCCGACGCCACGATCGATCCGGAGCCCAGTTGAATGCAGCAGCTCCTGGGAACCCACCTGGTGAAGCCGGAAGCCGTGGCAGAGCTGAGGTCGAGGCTCGCCGATGCCGGCTTGCCGGCGACGGGGGACGTGCGCCAGACCCTGAAGGACGTCACCGAGGCCTTCGGACCGGCCAGGTACGCGGACGTGACCTTCAGGGCGTCCGGAACGCAGGCGGGCGACAGGCTGCAGCGCGTCCACGGACCCGCGGTCAGCCACATGCGCACGCCCCGCTTCCTGAACGGGCGGCCGAGCCTTTTCCCCGAGATGGAGCCGGACCGGCAGTGGGAGGTCGTACGCCCCGCTTTCGAGGTGTTGCGCCTGCCGAACGCGACGGTGCGGCTGATCCCCGACGCCCCCGTCGCTTTCGACGAGACCGGCGCCGTCGTCGACGACTTCTCCTCCGACTACGCCCGGCTGCTCTACTTCTATGACCGCGAGAGCCTTGATCCGGAGGCGGTCGTGCAGGATTTGCCCGGTGCGGCGCTGGTGTTGATCGATGACGTCTGGGACCTGAACTATTGCCACTGGATCTCCGACTGGCTCCCGCGGCTCACGGCGCTGACGGGGGAGCTGACGGAGGCCTACGTGCTGACCTCGCCGCTCCGCTCCGCTTTCCAGCTCGAGACGCTCGCGGCGTGCGGCGTCTCGCCGGACCGCGTGGTCCCGGTGGAGCCGTGGACCGGCGTGAAGGCCCGTGAGCTCATCCTGCCTCCGAACATCTCCGACGTCCGCCACCCCGCGTGCAAGGGCGCGGCCTGGGCGGTGGACTTCCTGCGGGGCGCCTTCAGCCGGGGCGCCGGTGCGGCCTCCCGGGCCGAGGGTTCGCAGCGGCTCTATCTCTCCCGGGCCGACGCGCCGGGCCGCCGGATCGTGAACGAGGGCGACCTGGAGGCGCTGCTCTCCCGCTATGGCTATGGCAGCGTCACCCTGAGCGGGCGGACGGTCGCCGATCAGGCCGCGCTCTTCCGCTCCGCCAGCCACGTGATCGGCATGCACGGGGCCGGCTTCACCAACATCGTCTTCAGCAATCCAGGCGCGTGCCTGGTCGAGATCTTCGCCGACACCTACGGGACCCTGGCCTTTTGGGTCCTGGCGGCGACCACCGGCAAGCCGTACTTCACCTATGTGGCCGATCGCGTGGTGCCGGGGCCGCGCACTCAGCTCGATGATGTGGAGATCGACCTGGCCGCGTTCGAGCGGCAGGTGCTGGCCCCTCTGCATGGCGCAGCCGAAGCCCTGGGCTGACGTGAACCTGTCCCAACCGGGGAGTCGCCGTGTTTCTGAGTGATGCCCTGAGAACGATCATCTCGCCGGACGAGCATGAGGCCATCCCCGAGTTCGTGGCCTTCACGCGCGAGGTGACGGACGGTCTGGACGCATCTGCGTCGATGAGGCTGGTGGCGGTGATCGCGGCGACGCTGCTGAAGCAGCTGACCGTGTGGGATCGCCTGGTGGTCCGGGGGGTTGACCCGGAGGTCTTGGGGCGCGTGCTGGACACCTTCGAACAGCCCAACGGCTATTCGGCCGATCAGGGGACCATCGTACTGATCACGCGGCGACCCGTCTTCCGGGGCGTTCTCGAGACCGCCGTGCAGCACGTCTCGCGCGAGGACATCTTCGGCGTCCTGCCAGCTCCGCGTGGCCTGCTGGTCTTCGTGCTCGAGGACGTGGACGACGTCCTGCGGGCCCTTCGGATGCAGGGCGACCATCCCGAAGCGACCTTCTCGACCATCATCCTCTCGACGCTGGCCCTGTCCGAGACGGATCGGCTCGGACCCGTGCTGGACGGGACGCCCCACAGGATAGCCGCCTGGATCAACTCCACTGGACCCGATGACCAGGCCGAGGTCGTGTCGGTGATCGCAACCGGAAACGGCGCCTATGAGGTTTAGGGTCGAGCCGATCAGCGGAGCGGCGGCGCTGGCCCGGCTGCGTCCGGCCGCCAGCCTGGCCTGGCGCCCGTCCCCCAAGATGAACGTCATCAGGGCGCCCCGCCTAGTGGACGGAGGCGCGACCGTCTCCAAAGACGCCACGGCGGCCTTGCTGCAGGACATCGTCGCGCCCGAGCCGGAGCCCACGGTCGCGATGTGCCCGGACGTGATCCTGGCCGGCCGACGCTTCCTGGTGATGGAGAACCGCTGGGCGGTCTGGAACCGGATGGAAGGCGACGCCCTGCGTCGGCCCGAGCCGGGCTTGGACGAGCTTTTTGAGGTCGACGCTGCGGGGCAGATCTTCCTCAATCACGACCCTTCTCGCCTCGACACCTTCCGTGGACGGTACATACTTCTGCATTGGGATGCGGCGTCGATGTACCATCACTGGATGTTCGAGTGCGTCCCCCGCTTGATACGGGCGCTTCGCACGCCGGATCTGAACGACGCCAAGTTCGTGCTCCCGCTCGACCGGCCGTCCTTCGTGGACCAGACGCTCGACCTCCTCGCCGTACCGCCCGAGCGGCGGGCCTTCTTCGATCCCTCCCGACTGGCGCAGTTCGAGGAACTGTCGCTGATACCCATCCCGGTATTCGAGCGGGAGGCCTGCTCGGTATCCGCGCTGCATGACCTCAGGTCCGCCTTGCTGGACGCCGTACCCAAGGAGCCGCTCGCGGAACAGCGCAAGGTGTTCTTCTCACGGCGTGACGCGAAGAAGTCCGAACGAATACTGCTTAACGAAGATGAATTAATTTCGGCATTGTCTGAGCGCGGCTTCAACTGCGTGGAGTCCGGTGAGCTTCCGGTCGCAGATCAGGTCCGGATTGCGCGCGATGCAGACATCATCGCCTGTGTTCATGGATCGGCGGGCGCCAATCTCGTCTTTTCGTCACCGCAGGCAAAGGTGCTCCACATCTTTCCAGACTGCGTTCATTATTTCGTCTCACATGGCATCGGCACTGCCGTCGCGGGATGTGACTACGGCTACGTCTTTGGTCCCTCGTTTCAGCGCAAGCTTCGGCATCACAACAATCCATGGATGATCAGCCCGGATCGTGTCCTGCAAGCCCTGAAGCAGTTTTCGGGCTCGTAGAGGCGTAAGGGGGCACTTCACGGCGGACCCGATCTGATCCTGTGCCGAGCTTGGCGCGGAGGTCTGCTTTGACGCCGAAGCCGCCTCCTACGACCTTCGCACCGCGTTCTGGCTTCGGCCGATACACAATTGTCCTGCCGTCGGGCTGTGGGGTGCTTCCAGGCGGGCCCGTTCAGTATGGGGGCGGTTATGCTGGCCTATGTCGGCTCGCTACGCGGCGAGACTCGGTGTCGCAGGTCGCTGGAGCTTCCAGAGCCACTGTCTGTCCAGGCACGTTCTCTGGAGCGTGATCCAACCCAGTCGTAAGGTCATCTGCTCGGACTCGGCGATGCTGAAGGCGTTGACCCAGCCGTGTTCCATCCGGTCATGCTCTTGACCCTCGACGGGGTTGTAGCTGACCACCAACGTTCCTGAAAGCTGGTTCAGGAACGCAGCGACATCGTAAATATACTCCAGCAAACCCAGGACAGCGTAGGCGCTGCCATCAAGACCGGTAGGCAAGAGTTGCTTGTTCAGATCGACGACGACTGTCCGGACGTCGCGCCTGACCACGTCGACCGGGACATATCGACAGCCTGTGGCATGGTGACGTTCGAGTTGCATATCCCCACAGCCGATGTCCGCCACCGAGGCCTGTCCGGCCAGCATGGCGGCAGCGTAGGCGGCGCGTTGATTCCAGCCCGCCGCTTCCGGGGTCGTCAGCACGCTCCAGCGTTCTATCATAGTGCGCGTTTCCGAAGCCGCGCGGTTCGCGAGTTCAAGCCGCTGCTGTTTAGGGAGTTCATAAAACGGCTTGGGCGTCGGCTGGCGCTTTTCAGTCATCCTACAGGTCTCGGATGTGAAGCAGTAAGGTTTCTCGTCAGGTTATACCCACTGAGACACAGAACGCCTTTCATGGTCAAGGCTACTGGTGCAGGGCATCAAACATGCTGACGCATGGCCCTTCATATTGACGTTCACAGCAGCGTTATCGGATTGAACATACACCGGTCGTTCGCCCAAGTGGCGGTTCTGGACGGTGACCGAATATGCGAGGAGCGAAGAGTCGATCTGATCCACGACCGCTTCATTGAGTTCGCCCGTACGCTGAACGCAAACAATGAGGTTGTCATAGAAGCGACGGGCAACAGCTCGGCGGTGGAGCGCTTCCTGCGGCCGTTCGTGAGAGGGGTCGCCATCGGCCCCAGTTGGACCTTCAGATGCTGAATCGGGCTCTTGAGCCAGTATGCCTGGGAAGCCGTGTTCAGAGTGGTTCAGCTTTCCTGGGCAGGACCACCTCTGGGACGCCCTGACCTGAACGCCCGAAGCCACATACCTTGACTGGCGGCGGCCGCAGGCGGGTCAGGGGTGCGCTGAGCCGGTCGAAGTGGGCGTTGTAGCCGGGGTCGTCCCCGCAGGCGGCCGACCAGCGGGCGCGCAGTAACGCTCCATCCGCTTCCGCTTGGCGGTGTGTCTCGGGGTCGGTGTTGTAGCCCCGCGACTTTGATTCGTAGTGATAGAGCGTGCAGAAGGGATCGTAGAGCACGCGCAGGCCCCGCTGCTGGACCCGGAAGCAGTAGTCGACGTCGTTGCCCTCCACCGGCAGGTTTACGGCATCGAAGCCGCCCGCGTTGCGGAACAGGTCCGCCCGGGTGGCCAGGCAGGCGCCGGTGACGGCCGAGACCTCCCGCACGAGAGCGTGGCGCCCGAGGTATCCCGGGTCGTCGCCCCGCGCGCCCACGCCTTCGTGGGCGACGAAGGCGTGCCATCCCCGTCACCATGCCGGCGTGCTGGATCGTGCCATCCCCATACAGGAGCCGCGCGCCGACGGCACCGACGTCCGGACGGAGCGCCTGGCTGCAGAGCTCGTCGCACCAGTCCTCCGTAAGCGCCACCGTATCGTTGTTGAGGAAGACCAGGACGTCGGCGTCGGTCTCGGCCGCCGCCCGATTGTTGATCAGCGCCCAGTTGAAGACACCCTCGTGCGGGAGCACCCGCAGCGGCTGGGTGCGGGCGAAGTCCTGGAGGAAGGCCTGCGTTTCCGGCGCTTCGCTCAGGTTGTCGACGACCAGGAACTCCATCCGGGTGCGGTTGCGCCGGGTCGTGGCCGCGAGGCTGGTCAGGCAAGGGGCGAGGAGATCGAGCCGGTCCCGGGTCGGTATGATGATCGCCGCCCGGGCTCCCTCCTGGAGGGGACGGCGGATGCGGAACGCGGATGGCACGGCGGCCCCCAGCTGGTCCTGGTGGGGTTCCACCCTCGCGCCGGGCTCGGCGGTGCGCAGTTGCGCCTCGACGGCCGCCCGCCGCGCCTCCAGGACGTCGGGAGCGACGGTCGCCTCTCCCGTCACGTGGGCGAGGACGCGCGGGATGTGCACGACGCCGTCGCGCCCCCACCTGGCCACCAGCCGCAGGAGGATGTCGTACAGGCCTGCGCCCTCGTGCCCCGCCCGGGGTTCCGCGGCCTCCGCCGCCGCACGGGAGACGCCCAGGACGCTGCCGAGATCGCCTTGCTGGAGGAAGAGCTCGGCACGAAGGCGGAGCGCAGATGCGGATCATGGTGGCGGCCCGCGAGGCCGTCGGGCTGCAGCCGCACCCTGTCGCTGTCGGCGTAAACCAGGGCGGCCCCGCGGCTCAGCGCGTCCGTCACCAGGCCGCAGGCGTCCGGGGCCAGCCGCGCGTCCGCTTGCAGGAACACGAGGTAGGGGGCCGAGGTGGAACGGATCGCCTGCGCCATCGCGCGCGCCCAGCCCTCCTCGACCGGGACGCCGGTCAGCTCCGCGCCGAACCGCGCCCGCCAGCCTTCGAGCACCTGCAGGTAGTCAAGCCGGCGAGCGTGCCCGGGATGCACCACCACGACGCGTGCGGGCGTTCGATGCTGTCCCTCCAGGCTCGCCAGGGCGGCGTCGAGCGCCGGCACGGGGTTCCGGCTGGCGTCCACCACTACGGCGAGATCGGGCAGGGACTGCGCAGGTAAGGCGCGTCCCGGGGCTGGACCGTAGTAGGTTTCGAAGTAGTCGCCGTAGGTGTCGAGGCCGAAACTGTAGGCGTCGTTCACGCCCGGGAGGCGGGCCTCGATGCGGGCCAGGAGGTCGCGGACCTCCGCCAGCTCGCGCCGCAGCGCCACCGCCTCGTCGAGCCGGGGAGCATCGGAGGCCCGCAGCTCGAAGGCTTCCACGATGCCGCCGGATGTCGCCTCCCTCAGCTCGGCCGGTCTGGCGCCGGCGCCCTTGGCGGCGGCGGGCAGTGGCAGGACGAAGCCCACTCGCCCGCGGCCGCCGTGGCGCGCCTGGATGTCGGGGCGGTACGCCTGCGTCGCCGTCGCCGCCCTGAACGCGCCGCCGATCCAGAGCTCCACCGCTAGGCGGCGATCCGGGAAGCCGGTGTCCAGCATCCAGCCGCGGATCTCCTGGGGCGTGACCACGTCGACGTGGCCGAGGATGCGGCCGGCGGTGTCGAGACGCCCCCTGAGCGCCAGGCTCGCGACGAAGGCTGGGTTCTCGTCCAGCGCCGCCTCCGTCAGCACCGCCGCGGTGAAGACGGGGTCGGTGAAGAGGGCATGGTGCAGGGCGTACCAGCCGTTGGCCTCCGTCACGGCTTGCACGCCGCCCTCGGAAAGGGGGGCGAAGCCGGCCACCCAGTCTTTGAACGCCTGGTCAGGCGGCGTCCTGAAGACGGGATGGCTCAGCACGCCTTCGGCGAGCTTCGGGCGGACGCCGTCCTTGAACTCGCCGGACGAGAAGAAGTCCGGCAGCAGGCCGGCCTTGGGCTGGCGCAGCTTGTCGTCGATGACGTCCTGGGACTCGGGGTCGCGGCCGAGGGCGAGCCGATAGCAGTTGACGATGTCGAGGGGTTTGAGCGTGTCGTCCACGGCGGCCTGTTCGGATAGGATCATGGGCCTGGAGCGCGCAGCCGACGCGCCCTCTAGCACGTCTGGCGGCGGGCTCCAGACGGACGAGCGGCTCGGCTTTAGCCGGATTGTCGCACCTGATCCGGGGCCGTCTGCCTGTTCCGCCAGGACCCTGACTGCTCCGTTTGCCACGAGTTGGTGCGGGCGCTTGGCTAGGTGTCAGCAGGGACGCAAGGCTCGGACGAACGTCCCCGCTTCGACACTGCAGGCGGCCTTCGCCTCGCTTCATCCAGTCAGCCGAACGGGAAGTCGCGTATAGAGTGCTGTGGCGTTATGTTCCTATTCAATGCAGATCAGGCGGCCCGTAAGACTCGAACTTCAGACAGAAGACAAGGCTCGGGGTTGATCAGCGGGTAACGAAGTCCCGTAAATAAGGCGAAGCAGATGGAAAGCAGGAGTGTGTTAGAAAAATTCGAGTTCTCTCGACCGCACCAATCCCCGATATCCCGGGGTGACGCCGCCAGGGTCAGTTCCGGGTCGGCGGCGGCTTGGGCGCGACGGCGGCGCCAGGGAGGCGAGGTCCGCCCTCGCCGACGTCCACGGCTTCAGGTCCGGGTCGGCGTCCTTCCCGTCGGCGAGGAAGGCCTGGGCGGCGCGCGCCTGGTCGTCCCGGCCGACGGCGATGTCGTTGGAAACCTCCCGGGCATAGTCCGGACCGAGCCCCTTTGTACGCCCGAGCGCGTCGGCGCGCGCGGTCGTGACGGGAGAGGCGGCGGCGTCGCCGCCTAAGCGCGTGCGGCTGGCGCACCCGACAGGATTCGAACCTGTGACCTACGCCTTCGGAGGGCGTCACTCTATCCAGCTGAGCTACGGGTGCGTGCCCTGCGAAATAGCCTGCCCGACCCGGCCGGGTCAACGCGCTCGGGTGTGAGGCCGTCGGAAAGCCTGACGACCGCCCGTGCGTGCGCCCGGCCGCCCCGTTCCGCTTCGCCCTTCCGACAGGCGCCCGACGCGCTCCGGGAGCTCAAACGCCCTCGTCCCGCCCCCGTGGCCGAGGGTGGAGGAAGCGCGTTAGAACAGGACGCGGACGCTGAGGCGAAGGTCGCCTTCGGTGAACTGGGTGCGCTGCTCGACCCCGGCCTCGAAGTTCAGTTCGTAGAAGTCGGTGTCGGCCTTCAGGTCAAGCCGGGCCAGCGGGCCGCCGCCCTTGATGTCGTCCGGCTGCAGGGTGAAGCTCGTGGGCGTGGCCGCGCCGGCGAACTGGGCGGTGGTCGCCCCCGCCGTGCCGGTGAAGACGTCGCGGTAGCCGAGCTCCAGCTCGGGGTGCCACTTGAAGCCCTGGCCGAAGCTCAGGCCCGTGACGAGCGAGGCGGTGCCGCTCGCCTCGTTGCCGTTGCGGTTGGCGAGCGTCAGATCGAAGCCGTCGCCGCCGGAAGTGGTCCCGCTGGAGGGGCTGGCCCCGCCGTGCTCGGTGGCGCCGCCCTGGTCGAGGTAGAAGTAGTCGCCGCGCACCTGGGGGCGGAAGTAAACGATGCCGAACTGGCCGGTCTGGTAGCCGAGGCCGAAGTGGCCGGTGGCGGTGTAGCCGGAGGAGGAGGCCTTGGCGCTCCGGTCCAGCGACACGTTGCCGTTGGCGTCCTTCAGCAGGAGCTCGCGCCGGTCGGCGTAGAGCACATAGCCGCCCGCCGCCCGAGCGTCCGCCCGGAACCCGCCGAGCTGGGCCTGCCAGTAGCCGCCGAACTCGCCTTCGGAGAAGCTCGCGAGGTTGTCGCCGGGCGAGTGCGGGTCCTTGATGTCGCCGGTGAGGAAGGAGCCGGTGACGCCGAAGGCGCCCAGGCCCGCGCCGCCCGCCTCCAGCCCGCCCACGAAGCCGAAGCCGCCGCCCTGGAAGCCGGGCGTGTCGCTGCGGTTGTGGTTGACGCCGAACGCCACCTCCTCGGCCCAGGCGCCGCGGGTGCCGCTGGGGTTCTCGATGTCGTTGACCCGGCTGGTGGCGCGCGTCACCGCGTCCGACGCCGCCAGCGTCAGCTCGAACACCCCGCCGGAATAGTCCGGCAGCAGCTGGTCGTAGACGTTCAGGAAGGAGGAACGGGTGTACTGGCCGAGCACCGCCGCCTCGATCTGCGGATCGAGCTGCAGCGAGCTGTAGACCGGGTTCAGGGCCGCGGTCTCGCCGGGGTTCAGCCCCATCTCCGCGGCCGTGCGGCGGCGCAGGTCGACCGATATGGTGCCGCCGCTGGAGGTCTCCGTGCCCACCAGGACGTAGGGCACCGCGGCGGTGTTCAGCACCCCGCCCGTGGCGTCGTTCAGCGTGGAGGCGGTGACGATGGTGAAGCTCTGCTCGGTGAAGAGCGGCGACTTCAGCACGATGCCGAGCTGCGCCCCGCTCGCCAGGGTCGCGGTCCCGCCGGTCACGTCATAGAGCGTGTTCTGCCCGGCGGCGGGGTCGATGGCGGCGTAGAGCACGCCCTTGGCGCCCACGTTCAGGCTCGACAGGTAGAGGTGGCTGGCCGCCGTGTTGAACAGCACGCCGTTGTTGACGGTGAGCTGCAGCCCCGTGCCGTCGGTGATCGTGCTGCCCACGGTGTGCTGGTTGGTCAGGTCGCCGCTGTAGATCGCACCGTTGTCGATGGTGAGGACGTCGCCGGTCCCGCCGCCGAGGCTGAGCGCACCGGTGACCGTGCCGCCCAGGATCTGGACGGTGTTGGCGCCGGTCCCCAGCATAACGTCGCCGATGATCTCCGGCGAGGTGGGGGTGGTGGTGACGGTCGTGGTGGTCACGCCCGAGGTCGTGGTGGTGACCGTGGTGGTGGTGGAGGAGGTCGCGGTGGTGAGCGCCGCGGTGGTGGAGACCACGCCCGACTGGCTGGTGGTGGAGGAGACCTCCACCGCGATGGGGTTGGGGTTGACCTGCTGGACGAGCGAGACGCCTGAGGTGTTGGCGCTGAGGTCCAGCGCGACCTGGTTGCCGGCGAGAATGGTGAGCTCGGAGGTCTGCGGCGTCACCACCGCGCTGATCACCCCCTCGTTCAGCACCTTGGAAAGCGTGCCGGACGCGTCCACCACGGCCTTGGCCTGCATCATGTCGCCGTTGGCGGTGGCCTGCAGCGTGCCGATGTTGGTGAGCTGGCTCACCGTGGCGCCGCTCGCGATGGAGATGCCGGTGGAGAGCGCGGTCGAGGTCGGGGCCAGCCCCGCCCCCAGAGAGCCGGTGGCCACCGAATTGCTGACGCTGGACTCGATGAAGTCCTCGTTGCGGATCTCGGGCACGGTCGCGCCGGCGCTGATGCTGATGGCGGTGGCGTTGGCGAGGAAGCTGTCGGCGCTGATGCTGCCCACCACCCGCACGCCGCCCTGCAGCTGGACCTGCGCGTTCGTGCTGCCTGAGCCGATCTGCAGGCCCGTGGCCGGGACGCCGTCGTAGACGCCCTCGCCGGAGAGCGCGCCCTCCACGATGAGGCCATAGGCGTTGTTCAAGGTCGTGACGCCGTTGACGATGATGGTGTCGCCCACCGCGCCGATGACCGCCGTCGTGCCGGGCGTGGAGTTGCCGATGGAAAGGGCCGGGGCGCTGCCGTAGTTCACCACGGTGCCGACGCCTTCCACCGAGTCGATGATGCCATCGCCGTCGAGGTCGGCCGTGGTGGTGGTGGTGGTGCCGACCGGGGGCGAGCCGATGAAGATGCCGCCGCCCACCCCGCCGTTCACCACGATGGCGCCGGTGGACTGCTGCACCTGGTCGGAGTTGGACTGCACGTTCTGGAGGCTGGAGGTGGTGGACGGCCGGGTGGCGCTCGCATAGCCGGTGCTGGTGACGCTGGAGTAGATCGACAGGCGGCCGCCGACGTGGCCCTCCAGGTCGATGGCCTGGCTCTGGCCGAGCGAGCTCACCGTGCCCTCGATCAGCACATTGCCGCCGATGACCCCGTTGGGGGTGGAGTGGATCGCCGCGCCGCCGTCGCCGGTGTAGCTGATGGTCCCGGTGGTCGCGAGGCCGATGTCGGAAACGCCGGTGAACTGGGCCTGCTCGCTCGGCGGCACCAGCAGCGGCGCCTCGATGGAGATGGCGTAGGACTTATCGCCCTGGACCGTGATCGTGCCGGCGTTCAGGATGTCGCCCGTCAGGCCGACGCCGGTGAGCTGGATCCCGTAGCGGCCCATGCTGCCCACGGAGGCGAAGGGCGCCTCGTTGAAGCCGTCGCTGTTGGAGGTGGGCGTGTAGCTTTCGCTGTTGGAGATGGTGCCGGAGTTGGTGATGGAGCCGGTGAGCGCCCCGGACCCCGTATTGGCCAGCAGCGACACCGAGTTGTTCACCCCGCTGACCGTGATCGAGCCGGTGTTGACCACATTGTTGGAGCTGTTCAGCGTCACCGCGGGCGTGGAGGTGCTGGACGTCACCGATCCGTTGATGTCGAGGTCGGCGGGGCCGGCGCTGCTGGCCGCGGCGGTGGAGACGTTGCTGCCGCCGGTCACCGTGACCTGCGCCAGGGCGCCGCCGCGGTTCGCCACGAGGCAGAGGGGCGCCAGCGCGACGGCGGCGACTAGGCGTTTACGCATCCAGCAGAGTCCGCTCGGCGGTCCAGTGTACAGGGGGCCTTCCGGCCAGCGGGGAGCCTATGGCAGGGCGCCCGCCGTCCCGTCCAGACGGCGAGCAGGGGGCGGCTCAATTCGCCGCGGTCCGTGTGCTTCTTGCCGCGGCAGGCGAGGGTAGTGCAACCCGCCGCAACGGCCACGACAAGCTTTGGCCACATTGAAACCGTCTAAGCCGGTTTCTCGCGCCGGCTGACGTGTGTTTCGGGCCGGCGATAATCCCGCGTTAAACAAAGATCGATCGGGATCATCTTTCGGGGGGCAGGCGCCCTCGCCGAAGAGGACAGGCAGGTTTGCTGATATCCACTCGGGCGCGCGTCGAAG
>CAXUCS010000043.1:0-11926 GCA_964249365.1 uncultured Caulobacteraceae bacterium
GACTGGCGGCGCCCTGTGCGAGCGCGGACACCGGCAGGAGCAGCGCGGCCCCCAGAACGGCCAGCGATGCGCCGCAGCGAGCGCGGTCTCGTAGCGTCATGTCCACTCCCCTTCGATGCACCTCTTCAAAGGCGCGATTGTTCTTGTCGGCCGCCGCCACGGCCTTGGAGCTTGCGGACTACGACCCCGCCAGAGCCGTCGCGGAAGCGGGTCAGGCCGAGGCGTAGCGGGGTTGCACCTCGACCGCCTCGTCCAGGAGGCTGCGCGGGTAGTAGGCGCGGCCGTCCATGAGGCGACGCGCCGTCCGGCTGAAGCCGAGGTTGGTGAACGTCACGTGGGGCGCATCGCCGAGGGGCTCGGACTCCACGATGGCGGGCGTCACCCCCGATGGATGGCCGATCCTGAGGATGGAGGGCTCCCGCCGGTCCGCCGTCGCATGGACGGTTGACCCAGGGATGCGGGAGGCCGCGGCGAGGCAGATGGAGCCGGTGCCCGCGACGGACTCATGAAGCAGCCCCATGAAGATGAGGTGCAGCCGCAGGTCCATCTCCTCGCGGCCGACCCGCACTCCGTTCAGGGTCTCGTAGTCGACCGGGGGCGAAACCAGGCCGAGCATGGGCAGGCCGGGCGAGGTCGCGTCCGCCCGCCTCCAGTCGTCGGCGAAGCCGAACAGCACCGTTGCCTTGGCTCGCACCTCGCCCACGGCCGCGCGGAGCGCCGCGTCCTTGTTGATCTCGGCCTGGGTCTCGCTCCCGCTGAGACCGAAGTCCGCGCCCTGCACCCAAACGCAGGGGTTGCCCGCATCCACCAGGCTGGCCTGGAGGCTGCGTCCGTCTTCCATCACAATGGTGTCGGCCGGCGATCCCGTCGGCAGGAGCTTCCCCGTCACCGATCCGATGGTTGCGACCCAGTTCATGGCGATCTCGGCGCCCGAGCCCGGGACGCCCGGCACCACGTACGAGCCCTCCACCGCGGCCACTCCGCCGCGAACGGGCACGTCGGCGATGAGCAGCTTGTCGGTGTTGGTGTTGTAGATGCGCACGCGGGTCACGCCTTCGCGGGCTTCCACCAAGCCCTCGTCCACGGCGAAGGGGCCGACGCCCGAGGATATGTTGCCGCAGTTGCCGGTGTAGCCGACACCAGAACTGGTGATGTCCACCTGTGCGAAGGTGTAGTCGACGTCCGCGTCCTCGCGTTCCGACACACTGACGATCGCGACCTTGGACGTGATCGGCCTGGAGCCGCCGAGGCCGTCGACCTGCAGCACGTCCGGCGATCCCATCAGCCGGGCGAGCAGGCGATCCCTCGACGACCCAGGAGCCGGCAAATCCTCCTTGTGCAGGAAAAGGCCCCTGCTTGTGCCCGCCCGCTGAATGACGACGCGAATGCTGGCCTGCTCTGACCGTCTGAGCGCCATGGTGCGCCTCCAACGACTTGCGATGACGACGAAGCTCTAGCGATGGATTTTATTAAAGTCGATAGCCGCTTAAACACGGCGGCCTGCCTTCGACGGTTCCATGCCGATGAGCCGAAGGCGGTGAGAACACGCCTCGCAGGAGAGCTAAGAAGCTCTCTTTCCTTCGAGGAATCCGTCAATGGCGAGGAAGGGCAACCACATCAGCGGTCTCGATTTTAGTAAAATGAAGGGGTAGACAGGTGGAAGGAGAACATCATGGCTACCACGTCGTATCGCCTTCGCGAACTGCTCGCCTCGGGCGGACTGATCCAGGCGCCAGGCGCCTATGACGGCATCACCGCGAGGCTGACCGCGCAGGCGGGGTTCCCAGCCGTCTACATGACAGGCGCAGGGACCTCAGCCGCCCGCGGCTACCCCGACTACGGCCTGCTGACGCTGACCGAGATGGCGGAGAACGCCGGGATCCTCGCACGCGCCGTCGATGCGCCCGTGATCGCTGACGCCGACACGGGCTACGGCAACGAGCTGAACGTCACGCGCACCGTGCGCGAGTTCGAGGCGCGGAGCGTCGCGGCCATCCACATCGAAGACCAGGTGTCGCCCAAGCGCTGCGGCCACCTGGCCGGCAAGGACGTTGTCAGCCGGGAGGAGTTCGTCTCCAAAATCCGCGCGGCGGCGACCGCCCGCCGCGATCCGGACTTCGTCCTGATCGCCCGCACCGACGCCAACGCGACCCTGGGGCTGGATGAAGCGGTGACGCGCGCCAACGCCGCCCTCTCCGCCGGCGCCGACATGGCCTTCGTGGAGGCGCCGAGGTCGATGGAGGAGCTTGCGGCTATCCCGCGACAGGTGAAGGGCCCCTGCGTGTTGAACCTGGTGCCGGGCGGGTTGACGCCGCTGGTGTCCGCCACCGACGCAGAGGCGCTCGGCTTCCGGCTCGTGGTCTATCCCGGCTTGGCGCTGAAGGAGGTGATCCTCTCCGTGGACGTCGCGCTCAAGGCCCTGAAGACCGACGGCGTGCCCAGCGCGGCCCCGCCCGGCGCCTCCGTCATGGACACCTTCCGCCGCTTCGGGGCGGACGAATGGGACGCGTTGCGGCGCAGCTACGATGCTCAGGCCTTGGCGGCGGAGTAGTCGCCCATGCACTCAACCCTGTTCGACAAGGTTTGGGACGCACACGTGGTGCGCGACCTCGGCGACGGCTGGGCGCTCCTGCACATCGACCGGCACCTTCTCCACGACCTCTCAGGGCCGCCGGCGTTGAAGTCGCTGCTCGACAAGGGCATAGCCGTGCACAATCCCGAACTCGTGTTCGCGACGCCGGACCACGCCGTCTCCTCGGCCCCCGGCCGCACCGGGGAGTCCTTCCCACGGGGAGCCAGGCTTTGGCGCGGGCTGCAGCTCCTGACCGCCCAGTCCGGCATACGGCTCTTCGACCTCGGCCAGGAGGGACAGGGCATCGTGCACGTCATGGGGCCGGAGCTCGGGCTCGTGCTGCCGGGAACGACCCTGATCTGCGGCGACAGCCACACCTGCACCAACGGCGCGCTCGGGGCGCTGGCGTTCGGCGTCGGCACCTCCGAGAGCGCCCACGCCCTGGCCACGGGGGTCCTGCGCATGCGCCGGCCGCGCCGGATGCGGGTGAACGTGGACGGCCTGCTGGGCGCGGGCGTGACCCCCAAGGACGTCATCCTGCACCTGATCGGGCGCCTCGGCGCGACCTCGGGAGTAGAGCATGCGGTGGAGTACGCGGGCTCGACCGTGCGCGGGATGTCCGTCGAGGCACGCCTGACCCTCTGCAACCCGTCCGTGGAGCTGGGGGCCCGCAGCGGCATGATCGCACCGGATGAGACCACCTTCGCCTACCTGGAGGGACGGCGGTTCGCACCCAAGGGCCTCGACTTCGATCTGGCCGTCCAGGCCTGGCGAAACCTCGGCACGGACGATGGAGCGACCTTCGACAAGGAAGTGAGCATCGACGCCGCCGCGATCTCCCCGACCATCACCTGGGGGACGAGCCCGGAACACGCCATGGCGGTGGACGGGCTTATCCCGGATCCTCGCCAGCTTCACGACCCCGCCGAGCGGGCGAACGGCCAGGCGGCGCTCGACTACATGGGGCTGGAGGCGGGTCGCCCCCTCGCCGGGGCCAAGGTGGACATCGTCTTCATCGGCTCCTGCACCAACTCGCGCCTCTCGGACCTGCGCGCGGCCGCCAGCATCGCGCGCAACCGGCGGGTCGCGGAAGGCGTCGTCGCCTGGGTGGTGCCAGGGTCCGAGCGGGTGAAGCGGGACGCGGAGGCTGAAGGCTTGGACCGGGTCTTCCGCGAGGCCGGCTTCCAGTGGCGCGAGCCTGGCTGCAGCATGTGCGTGGCCGCCAACGGCGAAACCGCGCCCCCCGGGTCGCGCGTGGTCTCCACCTCCAACCGCAACTTCGTCGGCCGCCAGGGGCCCGGCGCGCGCACCCACCTGGCCAGCCCGGCCATGGCCGCCGCAGCCGCGGTCACAGGCGCGATCGTCGACGTGCGCCGGATCTGAACCCATGCAAGCCTTCACCGTCCTTCAGGGCGTCGCCGCGCCATTGATGCTCGCCAACATCGACACCGACGTCATCATCCGCATCGAACGGCTGACGGCGGGCGACCCGTCGCTCCTGGGCCGCTACGCCTTGGAGGCGCTCCGCTTCCTTCCCGATGGCGGCGAAAATCCCGACTTCGTGCTGAACCGGCCTCGCTACCGCGGCGCGCCCATCCTGCTCGCGGGCCCGAACTTCGGCTGCGGCTCCTCGCGGGAGCCCGCCGTGACCGCGCTGATGGCGCTGGGCGTCCGGTGCGTCATCGCCGAGAGCTTCGGCGACATCTTCTACGCCAACTGCTTCCAGAACGGGCTCCTGCCCGTGCGCCTGGGGGAGGCGGAGGTCCTCGCCCTGGCTGCGGAGGCGGCGGACCGGCTGGAGCCGGTCGTGGTGGACCTCGAGCGGCAGGTGGTCGTCGCCCCCTCCGGCGTCCAGCACGGCTTTCGGATAGACCCTCTGCGGCGCACCATGATGCTCGAAGGGTTGGATGACATCGGCCTCACCCTGCGTGACGCGGCCGCCATCCAGGCTTGGCAGGCGAACGACCGCACCCTGCGGCCATGGGTCTGGAACGTGGTCGACGCCGCGCCGCCATGAGGGTCCGGCTCGATCTGTACGAGCGGACACCCGCTCATCTATGAAGGCGAGCTGTCCGACGTCTCGGGGGAGCTAGGCTCAAAGTTTATGGAACACTCCGAGACGGTCGTCGAGTACACGATCACGGCCCTGCGCGACGCCATCCGGGATGGTCGTTTCGAGCCAGGTCAAAGGCTTGTCGTGGCGGACATCACCCGCCTGCTCGGCGTGTCGAATGGCCCGGTGCGCGAAGCGGTCCGGCGCCTGACAGGCGAGGGACTGGTGGAGATCACGCCTCATCGCGGCGCCGCGGTGCGCGAGTTTTCCGCCCGGGATATTCGCGAGATATTCCAGGTGCGCGAGGTGCTGGAGGGCTTGGCGGCCCGTCTCGCTGCAGAGCGGATCGACGCCGGCGACGGGCGTGAGCGGCTCCTCGCCATTCAGCGCGCGGCGGCCGTTCTTCCGGCGAGCGGCGCAGGTTACGTGGAGCACAACCACGCCTTCCACGAGCTGATCTACAGCCTGGCCGACAACACCCGGGTTCGGGAGCAGTCGCGCCAGCTGACGACGCCGATCTACCGTTTGCGCTACCACCATCTGATGGATCCCGCTGATGCGCGCACGTCGGCCGCGGAGCACGCCTTAATCGTGGACGCAGTGCTGGCCGGCGACGGGCCCCGAGCGGACCGCGCCATGCGCAACCACATCCGCAACTCAGGAACGGCCATGATGGAGGCGCTCAGCGCCGGGTCAGCCCTTATGGAGGACGGGGCGGCGTCGAGAGCCGCCCCCTCCCCCAGGGCTTCGAACCGCATTTGATATCGACACGGCCAGGCCGCGGGGCAAGATCATGAGAGCAGCGCCGGCAGGGGTATAGTCAGCGATCTGCCGTAGTTCGGCTCGGCCTGCCCGGAGCCTAGCCACTGATCAGCTTTCATAAGCGTGATCTGGAGGGTCGAGGGCTACTTTAGCCAGCCATGCGTCGAACCGCCTGCGGCGGCTGTCCGAAGCGCTTCAGAAAGGCGCGCCGCATGCGCTCAGGATCGTTGAAGCCGACCGCACGTGCGATCAGCTCGACGGGTTCGGTCCCTTCCTCCAGGCGCAGGCGCGCCGCTTCGACCCGCAGCCGCTCCACCGCCTTGGCGGGCGTCTCGCCCGTAGCCTTGCGGAACGCGCGTCCGAACTGGCGCGGGCTGAGGCTCGCGGCGTCCGCCAAGCGCTCCAGCGGCAGCGGCTCGGCCAAGTGCTCGCGTGCGAAAGCGAGCGCCAAGCGCATGCGGTCAGACTCGGGCTCCATCTGCGACAGGGCGGAGAACTGCGACTGCCCGCCCGGCCGCCGATGGTAGACGACGAGTTCGCGCGCCACCGCCCGGGCCAGGGCGGCCCCGTGGTCCGCCTCGATCAAAGCGAGCGCCAAGTCGATGCCCGCCGTGACGCCCGCCGAGGTCCAGACCGGGCCGTCGGCGACGAAGATGCGGTTCGCCTCCACCTTCACGTCGGGATAGCGCCCCTGCAGCTCGTGGGCGCGGGCCCAGTGCGTCGTCGCTCGCCGGCCGGTCAGGAGACCCGCCTCCGCCAGCAGGAAGGCTCCGGTGCAGACGCTGACGATACGTCCTGACCCGCCGGCGAGCCGCCGGATGGCGTCGACTTCTGCAGCATCGCGCAGGACCTCCATACGCCCGCCGACGATGAGCAGGGTGTCCACCTCTGCATCGTGGGCCGGCTCCGTGTCGATCACGACACCGCCTCCGCCGGGCGTAGGGCCGCCCCGTCGCGAGAGCAGGCGCGCCTCGTACAGACGCCGTCCCGCGGTCTCGCCGGCGGCCTGGAAGGCGTCGAGCGGACCGGCCACGTCCAGCAATTGGTGGCCAGGATGCACATAGAAGCCGACCTGATGGGTCACGTCGCTTTTCGAGGGATCATCGTCGTTTTCACCTCCCACGGCTGACGTAAAAGCCGAGCTCACACGCCGCAAGCCCGGCGCCTTGGAAAGCCAGGCCCATGCTTCCCGCCAACGCCGTCCTGATCGTGATCGACGTCCAGCAGGGCTTCCTCCATCCCGACTGGGGCCCTCGCAACAACCCTGAAGCTGAGAGCAACATTGCGCGCCTCCTCGCCGCCTGGCGATCCGCCGGGTGGCCGGTGCGCCACGTCCACCATGCCTCCCGCTCGCCGGACGGTCACTTCCACCCAGCCGCCGTCGGGCACGCGCCCAAGCCGGAAGCCGAACCCCGCTCGGACGAGCCCGTGCACCTGAAGGCGGTCAACAGCGCCTTCATCGGCACCGACCTGGAGGCGGCGCTACGGGCTCGGGGCGCCGACACTCTGGTGCTGGTGGGCCTGACCACCAACCATTGCGTCTCCACCATCGCGCGCATGGCCGGCAACCTCGGCTTTCGCACCTACGTGGTGGAGGACGCCACGGCGACCTTCGACCGGGCGGGTCTGGACGGCCGCACGCGCCCCGCCGCCGAGGTCCACGCCGCCGCCCTGAGCGACCTGGCGGACGAGTTTGCCAAGGTAGTCGAAACGCAGGAGGTGCTAGAGGCGCTCCCGTCAGCTGGGTCGGGCGCCGCCACGTCGTGACACCGCAGACTTGGCTGCTGTTCACGGCGATGGCTTCCGCGCTCGCGGCGATACCGAGACTCAACATACTTTAAGTGCTTTCTCGCAGCGCCGAGGAGGGCCTGAGCCGGAGCATTGCGGCGATGGCGGGCTGCATATCGACCTTTTTCGTCGTCCTGTGCGTTGTCGCCGCGAAGCTAGGCGATGTCGTGATCGCGCTGCCAGGCGCGTTCAAGACCCTTAAATACGTCGGAGCCGCCCACCTTATCTACCTGGAGACGAGGGCACGGCGTCACGACGCCATCACCTATGTCGAAGCTCCGCGACGCAGAACGCTTTGGCGATGAGTCTTCTGCGCGGCGGCTTCCTGACCGGGATCAGCAATCCCAAGTCCCTGCTGTTTGCCGCCGCCTTCCTCCCGCAGTTCGTCGAACCCCGGACCTTACGGAAGCCTCAACTCGCCGCACTGGTGGTCGTGGACGTTGTCGTCGAGGCGATCTGGTGCTGCGTCTATGGAGTAGATGGCCGGTCCATTCCCATCTTCTCGCCCGCTGTCAGAGGGTCCGATTTCTAGCCAGACAGTTCAGCGAATGCACACTGCGATTTTTCTGGAGCGGATCGCCGACCGGAGGCGACTTAACAGCTGCAATAAACAAGTCTCCTAGGTACACGACTTCCCGCTGCAATCCTTCGCTCCGTATCAGCCGGCTTCGGGTGTCTCAAGCTGGAGGTCCAGCGTTCAGGCCATCGACGCCGAACGGTGTTCGGAAGCGTGTTCACGACCTGGGTCGGCCGCCGCTCACTTGGGCTGCAGGAGCTCCGGGAAGCCGATGCGGTGGAGGAACTGCTCGCGGACGCGGTCCACGACGGGGAAGCTGACCTTGGCGCCGTCGTCGGCGGGGTCGATCACGGTGCGGAACGGACGCCGGCTCGGGGCGGCGCAGACGATGGCGGCGACCGCACGGCCGATCTCGGAGGGGTCGCTGTCGGGCGGGTCGGTCGCGGCGAGCGCCTTCTGCATGCGATCGGCGAAGCCGTCGGGCCAAGCGGCCGCGTAGGCCTTGGCGCGATCCTCGTCCCCGGGCTTGCCGGCGTGGGCGAAGTGGTTGGTGCCCTTGGTGTAGGCGCCCGGCGTGACGATGGCCGTCTCGATCCCGAACGGCGCCAGCTCGCGGGCGTAGGACACGGCGAGTTGGTCCATGCCGGCCTTGGCCGCGAAGTAGGGGCCGAGGAGCGGCGGGATGCCGCCCATCACGCTGGTGGAGGAGATCCAGACCAGGAGCCCGCTCCCCGCCCGGCGCATGTGGGGGAGCGCGGCGCGGTTCACCCGCTGGGTGCCGAGCACGTTGACGTCGTAAAGCTCGGCGAGCTGGTCGGGGGTGAAGGCCTCAAGCGGGCCCCACACCATGTGGCCGGCGTTGTGGACCACGACGTCGAGGCGCCCGTGCTCGGTCACGATGCCGTCGACGGCCGCGGCGGCGGAGGCCTCGTCCTGCACGTCGAGCTCGATCGTGCGGAGGTCGATCCTCTTGTCCTTCGCCTCGCCCGCGATCTCTCTGACGGTCACTGCATTCCTGCCGGCCGTGTCGCGCATGGAGGCGTAGACGGTAAGGCCCGCGCAGGCGAGCTCGCCTGCGATCATGCGGCCGAAGCCGCTGGACGCGCCCGTGACGAGCGCGACCTCCCTTTCGCCCACCGCCATCAGATGATCCCGCCGTTGGCGCGCAGCACCTGCCCGTTAATCCAGTCGCCGTCCGGCGAGACCAGGAAGGAGACGGCGCGGGCGATGTCCTCGGGCTCGCCGAGGCGCGCGAGGGGGGTGCGCTCCACGATCGGCTTGATGTCGTCGTCGCTCTTGCCGTCCAGGAACAGTTTCGTCGCGACCGGCCCCGGCGCGACGACGTTCACCGTGATCTTCCTGGGGCCGAGCTCCTTGGACAGGATGTGGCTCATCGCCTCGATCCCGGCCTTGGTCGCGGCGTAGGCGGCGTAGGTCGGCTGGTACAGGCCCACCACGCTGGACGAGAAGCTGACGATGCGCCCGCCGTCGCGCAGCCGCCGGGCGGCCTCGCGCAGGCCGTTGAAAGCGCCCTTGAGGTTGATCGCGATCGTCTGGTCGAAGAGGTCGTCGGTCGTTTCGGCGACGGGCGCGAGCTTCATGATCCCGGCGTTGTTGACCAGGACGTCGACGCCGCCGAACGCCGCCTCGGCCTTAGAGAACAGCTCGGCAACCGCCGCCGGGTCGCTGACGTCGGCGCCGACCGCGATGGCCTTGCCCCCGGCACCTTCGATCCTCCTGACCAGCGCCTCCGCGGGTTCAGGCTTGTGAGAGTAGTTGACGACGACCGATAGGCTGTCGGCGGCGAGGCGCTCGGCGACGGCGGCTCCGATCCCCTGCGAGGATCCGGTGACAATGGCGGAGCGTGTGGACGTGGCCATGGGTGGGGTTCCTGAGATGTCGTGGTGTTAGGCTAGGGCGGGCTCAGCTGGAGCCCTGCTGCGCCTGCATCTTCCGCATGGCCGCCAAGTCGAACACCTCGTCGGCGCGCCCGAAGCCGCCGTCCACCACCTCGTCGACCAGCACCATGGTGTAGGGCCTGACCCCCTCGCCGAAATAGGAGGCGAACAGATCGGTGGTCTTGTGGACGATCTCGGCCTTCTGCTCGGGCGTGATCATGCCTTGCGGCAGCTTGAAGTTGGCGAACGGCATGGAAGCCTCCTTGATGATAAACGGGAAGGGACTTCGGTGAAGCCCGCGATCAGGTCGCGCCGACCTGCTGGCGCCAGCCGGCCCAGTCTTCGAGGTGCCAGGTGTGGCTGATACGGCCGCCGCCGAAGTGGTGCATCTCGTGCATGGCGATCTCGAAGGCGCGGCCCGTAGCGGCTACGCCCATCCACTCCCCGACGTGGCGGCCGGTCAGCGTTAGCCGCACCGCGGCGCGGTCGCCGCGGACGATGATCTCCCGGGGCGTGAACGCGAGGTCGGCGAACGCGGCCCGGAACGCCAGGATCATCGGCTTCAGCCCGTCGCGGCCGGGCGCCTGGCCAGGGGCGAGCGGAACGTCGACCCAGTCCTCGGCCAGCGCCTGGTCGAGCAGCTCCGCCTCGCCGGTGTCGAACGCCCTGTAGAGCGTCTCGAGAGTCTGGTGGTGGGCCTCGTCAGAGGCTGTGGAAAGATTGCTGTCGGGCATGACCCACCTTGCTTAGGTCTGGCTGTAATCCTCAGCTCTGCTATCCTATCCATCGATAAACGATATGCGAGCACATCAGCGGCATGGATTTGCACGGCGTGGACCTGAACCTGCTGGTCGCCTTTGACGCGCTGATGGCGGAGCGCAGCGTCACCAAGGCCGGCCGGCGTATCGGCCGCACGCAGCCGGCCATGAGCGCGGCGCTGTCGCGGCTCCGCGGCCTGTTCGACGATCCGCTGTTCGTCCGCGGGCAGGCCGGCCTGCAGCCGACCCCGCGGGCCGTGGAGCTCGCCGAGCCGCTCGGGCGCGCGCTCGACGAGATCGGGCGCACGCTGGGCTTCGCCCAAGCGTTCGATCCGGCGCTTTCGCGGGTGACCCTGAACATCGCCTTCCAGGAACACGCCGCGTACAAGCTCCTACCCAGGATCGTCCGGTGCCTGCACGAGCGGGCGCCCGCGACCAAGCTCGCAGCGCGCACCTACACGGCGCGCGACGAGGCGGTGGCGCTCCTCGACGGGGGCGAGGCGGATGTCGCCGTCGGCGTGGCGCCGTCCAGTGCGCCGGGGCGGGTCTTTACCCGCCCGCTGTTCGAGGAGCGCTACGTGTGCGTCCTGCGGAAGGACCATCCCGCGGCCGGCGAGCCGATGGACCTCGATACCTTTCTGAGCCTTGAGCACCTGCTCGTATCGCCCGAGGGCGACCGGTTCGGCCACACCGACGCCGCGCTCGCCGAGCGCGGCCTCGAGCGGTCGCTGGCCGTTACGCTGACGCAGATGTACGCCGCGCCGCCGCTCGTCGCCGGCTCGGACCTGATCGCGACGCTGATGCAGGGCGTGGTCGAGGCGTCCGGCTACGACAATCGCCTCGCGGTGCTCGACCCCCCGATCCCGCTGGATCCCTGCGCCTACGTCATGTGCTGGCACAAGCGAAACGACACGCATCCGGCGCAGGTCTGGCTCCGCAACTGCATCGTTTCCGTCAGTTGAGCGACGGCACGGACCTTGACGCGGCGAGGGGAAGAACTTGCAAGCCGAGGATCGCGGCGCTGACCCAACCTCCGCAAGTCCGCTCTTCGGCACACTGCCCCACGAGGCATGTTCTTGCTCGGCGGGACCACGCCTAGTCTGGAAACAGGCGTACCCCGAAAGGTGTCCACCTCTGTGTGAGGCGTCTGAGAGGCGATCCTTCTGAGCCAAAGTCTCTGCGGCCTTCGCACCTGTCCTACCCTACCTAAGCAGCCGCGCTCTCCGACCAAAGCGCTCCGCATACCATGTGCTAGGCGCGATGGAGGTGCGCCCTAAAGCCCTTTGAAGCCGCAGTACTCACACGACGCGATGAGCGGTCTATTTCCGATCTTCGAGATACACGCGCACACTTGCAGTTTTCGCCCAGCATCTCCCGCTCCGCATCAGCCCCACTGCCGCGCGCTAATTGGATCGGCGGAGCATCGGCACCTAGCGTATCAGGGCGCCACCGTCCGGTGCAGGTCCCACACCTCCAGGAGGTTGGACACGGCGGCCTCGAGCGCCTGCTGGGAGACGCCGTCACGCGCCTGGATGGACATGCCGACCAGCAGCGCCTCGCCCAGTGTGGCCAGCCCCT
>CAXUCS010000044.1:0-11831 GCA_964249365.1 uncultured Caulobacteraceae bacterium
CCCTCCCTTCGTCCCGACACACCCCGCCGCAGGTGACGCCGCCCAGCGGTTGTGGCAGCGTGAGGACGCGCGACTGGGCCCGCGCCTCCACCTCGAGCTGAGACGCCATGGCCCAAGCTGCGCCCCTCCCCTCCCCCATCGTCATGGACCACCTCGTCTGGTCGTCCACCTGGCACGCCTTGACCGCAGCCAAATTCCAGCTTGGAACGGCGATCCTCGTGTCCCTGACCCTTGCCGTGCTCGCACGGCTCCTGCGACACAGGCCGAGGCGCGCAACCGGCTCAGGGCGTCCGCCACGCTCCCCGACGGCCGGCTTCCATCTTCGCGCGCAGCTCCGAGCAAGGTATGCGCTCCGCAAGCTCGCCGAGATCGACCCGCTGAAGCAACCATCTGTAGCATTCCAGTACCTTCGGTCTGTATGCCCCTTTACATTCGAGGAGATGATACTTCTTCAGCTTAAGTCTCGCAAGCTCCTGATCCAGCGCAACGCGAGATACACTGGAGATGGAGGCGTAGACGGAAGATTTACAGTTGCGGGACAGCTCTGGCTCATCCAGGCGAAGCGCTACACTGGGATGGTGAAAGCTGCCGACATAATGGACTTCGCCCTCGCCTGTGAAAACGAAGGCGCCTATGGCCTCTTCGTCCATACAGGGCGGACGCCTCCAGCGGCTCACACGATCGCGCGCGAGTCGCGCGTCGTCGACGTGCTCTCCGGCGATCGCCTCATGACCTTCTTCGTCGGCGACAAGCTGCGGCTGCGGTTCGGACCCGCAGCGGCGCACGTGGGCTAGTAGCCCCTGCACGATTTGGCGGCGGGCAGAAGCTCGACGCCGCCGGCGATCAGGTCGACGAGGTTATACTGCGCCGTTCTTCAGGGCCAGTGGCTTGCAACCGCGCCGGGACGCGAGCGAACGTCACGTCGATCCTGGCTCTCGGCCTGCATCGACTACCGTCCTTTCAGACCCACACACCTTCGGAGACGCGACCACCTTCTGATCACATTTCAAAACATCAGGCGTTAGAGGGTTAGAATAAGGGTTAAAGAGTTAAGCCCTCGCACAATCGGGTAAGTAGCTGATCTTGCACCCGGATTTTATCCACAGCGTTCCTGATGTGACGTGCATTGGTTCCGGATGTGTCGACTCCAGGGTTCCCGAAGTGTCGCGCCGCCGTTCCGGATGTATCGTTGCGAGTTCCTGATGTGTCGAAGGCTCGGCAGGGCGGCCCAAATTAGCCTCTCGCGACGAGCCGATTGAATCTCTTCCGAGGTGGGGCGGGTCTTTGAGGTTCAAACTCGGCTTGGGGGAGACCGCGGCAGGGCGGGTCGAAGGGCTGAGCGAGGCGCTTCCAGCTTGCGCCACGTCACATCGGGAACGCGGGGCCTCAGAAGCCTCGGAGCTGATGCCGGTTTTTTTCGTGGTAGGTGCGTACGAAGCCGATGAACGCACTTTGATAGCGGGCTGGAGCTCGATCGTCCGCGTCTTGAATCCAGGTCTTGAACTCCGAGTGGAGCGCCTGGATGTCCCAGCCTTTGTAGTGCTGTCGAACGTAAGCCAGGGTCTCGTCTGTGAGGAAACCCGCTGGTTCGCCAGACTTGCCAGGCGAACGCGATGGCGGCGCGGGCCTTTCCACCGCCGGGGAAGGGCGCGGGCTGAGCTTCTTGGCTGGAGGGTTGGTCGGTCGCCTCAGGATCCTGAGCAGGGGCTCCCCTGAGGCCGCGGTGGCCTCCATGGCGAGCGCGTAGCCGGGAAGATCGTTCGCCTTCACGATCGCGCCGATCTCGAACTTGAAGCGCCGGTATTGGCCTTCGGCGCCGGATTTCTGAAACAGCGTCGGCAGGGAGATCGCGAAGCCCTCCTCCCCTGCGCCGCCGGCGTGTTTGCGCGCGACCCGATAGAGCCATCTCTCTCGGCCACCCGTGATCTCGAAATACTCTCGATCGATAGAGAGCACCCCGCCCGCCATCAGGACGCCCTCGTAGAACCAGCTCGAGAGGCTGATCGACACGCCCCGCGATCGCTCGGTGCGTTCATCGACCAGCTGGCTCCAGCTGTCCAGCCACGAGAAGGTCGCCTCCCGGCGCTGTTCCGCCCTGATGTTGGTCTTGATCGTCGTCGATTGCAGGCGATCGAGAGCCGCCCCCAGCAGGTCGTAGGAGCGGCCGCTCACAGGTCGCCCGATGCTTCGCAGGATGTCGTAGGGCATGACCCTGAGGGTCCGGGGGATTTCGTTCGCTCGCCGCTCCTTCATGTCGTTGAGCACGCTTGCGCAGTAGATCAAGACATCGGCGTCCCAGATGGTCGCCATCCCGTAGTTCGGATTGGCCGAGACGTGCACCCATGTCTTGCCATCGGGAGAGGTATAGTCGATCGGCTTCAGCCGCTTGGACTTCGACAAGCTGAAGAAGGGCCGCTCCATCATCTCTCGCTGATCTCTAAGGCTGAGATCGGCGAGGTAGGGTAGGAAGAGGTCGATCTGTTCGGGTGGAGCCTGGCGACAGTCTTCGGTCATGACGATCGCGCCCGATCTCCGGCAAGCCTGAGGTCCTCGCGGCGTGCCTCCAGGAAGCAGGTGTGCTGCGCAGGTCGCGGCCGCAGACGGCGGTCGAGCCGGGTTGGCCCGGTCCAGTAGCGCGGTCGTTCGAAGGAGGTGTTTCCCCGGGGAAACAGCGAGCTGATCGGACGTGGGCGGCCCTCCCCTTCCGACTTCTGGAAAGAGGGTTCCCGCACAGGGCTTGATGCCGGCCCTACCCGGTCGATAGCCGGCAGTGGCTCCTGATCTTGTCGCGGGAAGGCGAACCGGGTGGGGTGTTTCCCCGGGGAAACACCTGCGGCATGACCTCCTGGAGCGCCACGGGGCGAGCGCGAGAGAAGCGGCGCGGCGAGCGCGATCGGAGTGGGGGAGGAGAGGCGTTTCCCCGGGGAAACACCTGGCGCGGAGGTCCTCAGGCCGCGCGCAGTGATGCCTGTCGGCTCAAGCCGGCGCGAAGGAGTGGAGAGTCTGTGGAGGTGTTTCCCCGGGGGAACACCCAATCTCCTAGCTGGCAACGACCTTCCCCTGCCTCTTCAGCGCAGCCAAGGCCTGACCCACCATGGCCGTGATTTCCTCCTCGCTGGCCCCCGATCCCGAGTGGATGCGGATAGTCATGCCGTTGCGGTTCCAGGACTGGACGGTGACGGCGATCCGACCATGGGCCGAGTCGGCGCTGAAGAGCGACTCCGGCTCGGACGCGCGCTCAGAGGCGGCCCGGAGAAGCCGGAGTGTCGTTTCGGAGGAGGGCAGGGGAGGTTTGCCGTCCTTGCGACGTTGCGCCTGCTCGGCGGCAAGGGTCTCCGCTTCGACCTTCACCTTGCGCAGCTGCTTGGGGTCATTCTGGCCCAAGTGGATAAGCCGCTGCACGAGCGGGTAGCAGAGCTTGAGCTGGATCTCCGCGTGGGAGGCGTAGGCCGCCACCGCCCAATCCGGCATCGCCGCCACGGTCATCATCTTCGAAAGCCATCCTTTCGAGAGGTGGAGGCGTTCGGCCATCCGGTTCTGACGATCGTCGTAGTAGGTCTTCAGCGCCTGACGGTAGTTCCGCGCTCGCTCGAAGTCGGACACGTCCTTGCGGGTCCGGTTCTCCAGATCGGCCAGCCTGAAGGCAGCCTCGTCATCCAGGGACTGGACCTGCGCGAGCAGTGTCATGTCCGGGTAGTTGTTCGCTCGAAGCCAGCTGATCGACCAGTGGCGTCGCGTGCCCACCACAAGCTCGTAGTCGAACGCCTCGTCGCCGGTGATCCGCCGCACCACGACCGGCACCTTCTGGCCGCCCTCCGCTATGATGGAGTCGATGAGGTCGCGGCAGGAAGGCTCGTCGAGCGCTCGCTGGTCTCGGGCGTTGCCGCTCCAGATGCGGACCCGGACCGGGTCCAGCTTGAGTTGCGTGACCTGCTTGACCTCCCCGGAAGCTACCCGGGCGAGGGCTGTCTCACGAGCAAAGAGGGAGGTCGGCGCGAACCCGCCCGGGGAGGGCGGCGGAGGATTGGAGGGGAGCGGCACCGCCGGCGCAGCCTCGGGTTCAGCGGGAGTCGCGGCAGGCTCTTTGAGGAGGGCGGCGAGGTAGTCTGCTTGTCGTTTGGCCACACCGCCCTCCTTCAGCCGACGGCGGCGAGGGCCGGACGAACCGCCGGCTCGGCCCGGGTCCAGCGCCGCGTCACCAGCTGTTCGATCTGCGACAGAGCCTCGTCCAGGTTGGAGCGGCAGCGCTTGTGAGTGCGCGGGGTGCCGATCGGCTTTTCCAGCTCGTAAACGGTCATCATGCGCAGCGCCGCGTGGCTGATCTCGGCCGACTCGAGGATCGGGACGGGAAGAAGCGCGGCCCCGAACGCCTGCTCCATCACACGCTGGACGACCTCGTGACTGGGGTCGTTCGCGTTGAACTTGGAGCAGATCAACCGACAGAAGTCGTAGTCGACAGCGATGCCCGCCTCGGACAGCTGGGAGACGACCTGGCTCATCATCGAGAGGAATTGCACGGTGGAGCAGAAGTCGGGCGTGGTGGCGGCAAGCGGCACCAGCAGCGCATTCGCGGCCTGCATGACCGTCAGCGAGATGGTGCCCAGGGCCGGCGGCGGGTCCAGGAGGACGACGTCGTAGCTCTGGGCGACATCGGCCAATCCCTCCCGCAGCTTGCGGAAACGGGTCGCCAAGCCACCCTCGCCACGGCTACCGGCGGCCGCGAGTTCGTATTCGATGTCGAACATCTGCAGATTCGACGGTATCAAGTCGACGTTCGGCCAGACCGTCTTCTTCACGGCATAGTGGAGGTCATCCTGCGTGGGCTCGATCGAGAGGTAAGGATAAAGCGTCTCTTCGCGCCGGATCGCAAAGTGCGGATTGAAGCCGAACAACGTCGTTGTCGTGGCCTGACTGTCACAGTCGACCACGAGAACACGGTAGCCGGCCACGGCCAGATAGTGGGCCAGGTGCGTTGTAACAGTCGATTTGCCGACCCCGCCTTTGAAGTTCTGCACAGTGATGATGGCAGGGGGGTCTTGCGGCCGGCGGCGGGGTGACGCGCCGAGAACGTCCCGCATGTGCAGGAGGGCGTCGATCGAATACCCGAGACGACGACCGCTATCGGATCCCGGAGGTGCCGGCAGGCGGCCGTCTTGCTCCGCCATGCGGATCCGGTTGGTGGAACAGCCGAGCAGTTCGGCGGCCTCGGCGATGCCGATCCGCGCCTGCAGCGCCTTCTCAGCCCCTGGCAGGAACGCCGTCTGCCGCAGGCGTTCGACCATCCGTTCGCCAGCTTCGGCGAGTTGCGCGATACGCCCCGCCTCGCCCACAGCCTCATCCCTCATGCGAGCTCCGCACGCCGAATCATGCTTCGATTGTCAGCCCGGACCACCTGAATGAAAAGACGCCGGCGCGGGCTCGAAAACCTTCAATCCGGTACGAAGGTTAACGAGCGGTTAACCATGACTGGCCGGACGGCCTCCCGCGCCTTGAAGAGCGATCCGCCTCATGATCTCCACGCCACCCCCAGCCATGGACACGACAAGCCGGGGAGGAGGGGAAGTGTGACTATCGCAGGGGAGCAGCTCGAGACAGCAGGCCCCGCTAGCCGCCGATCTTCCGCCGGAGCGCTCGCTGAAGCTCAAGCAGACTTCTGGGGCGGCCGCCTGCGAAGAACAGCCCGTGGTTCGGCCCGGCCGCCGCCGTGAAGACGCCAGAGGCGCTGATCTGTGGGTTCCGGGAAAGCTGGCGATAGAGCATCGCTGCACCATGCGCGCCGAGCACGTGCGCGGCGTACAGGCTGTCGGCGGTGACGGTGTCGACGCCAGAGGCGGCAAGCCGCGAGGCGTTGTCCCGGGTCAGCATGCCCGCCACGGCCGTCGAGATCAGGGGATCTGACCGGAGGGCGAGAATGGCTGCCTTAGCTTGTGGATCTCGGACCTGGGCGCGTCCGGAGGAGTCGGTCTCCACAGCGTTGGCGGCCAGCGTAAGCCCAAGGTCGGGCCCGTACCTGCGGACGCTCGCAAGCCAGGTGTTGTCCAGAAACTGATAAAGACCGGTTGCTGAACTCGTGGCGGCGCGAATGGCGGGCCTTAGGCCTGACTCGGCGATGGCGGTCGATCGGAGATAGGCCGGCGAGACGCCGACAATGGCCGCGCCGCGGGTGATTGCCGCTTCAATCTCAGGCGCTGGAAGCGCGGCCACCCGGGCCGGCGGTGAGCGGCGACGGGGCGCCGCTTTGATCCAGGCGCTGTGGCTCACCCGCGGGGACAAGGGAGAGCAGGAGAGGCGGGCATAGATGCGCCTCACCACCAAGTCGGTCTCACCCTGCGAAGAGGACGCCTCTTCGGCCTGGTTCCGGCAGTTCGCCGACGCGGAGGCCATCGTGACCTGGTAGGCGAGACTCTCGATCTCGGCAGGCTGAGCGCGGTCCAGGAGCGGGAGCGCATCGACGAGGTGCATCCAGTCGGGTGCCGACCTTGTCGAGGGAGTCCTTGACGCCCACTCGCCGCCGAAGTGCACCTTTGCAGCGGCTTGGCTTCCTGCAAGCTCGAGAGGCAAAACCAAGCCGACGCTAAGGGCGATCAGCGCGCCTAGTCCAGTTCGGCGTGGGTCCGAAAGCGCCATAGCAAAAGCCGCGCTCTCCGGCTTAGCCGATCCGGCGCATATCGTGCGCAACCAGGCGTTTTCCTACCTGATCGTCGGTCCCGTGTTGTTCCCGCGCTCGACGGTCCGACCATTCCCGGAGCAGTAGACGCATCTCCTCGCACGTCGTACTCAGCTCCGCCGCGTCGAAGACTTCGCCTGCGTTATAGCCAAGCGCGGCCAATATCTCGAGCAAGAAGGCGACATCCCGGATAGGGCGTTCGCCGTCTCCCAAGGTGCAGAACCTTGATAGCCGCTTGTAATCTGTCCCTAGAGAGGTGACGAGTTGCGTCCTGACGCCCGGCTGATGCACAGCCACGCGGATGAACCGGATAACCCGTCGCGAGGTCTCGGCCGGCACGGACTGCCTCCCTTATTACGACCGCGACACACATCACCCTTTTTCAACCGATGGTCTAGTCTGCCGACCGCGGGCAGACCTGCGACAGGTGGACACGCTTAAGGCGAACCTTCGGTCCTCGCCGGCGCAGGCTTCGATGCTCGGGTGCTTCTTTGCCAAAGCGTAGCCGGATACCAGCCCACTGATGAACGGGCAGCCGCCATGATCCCCCTGAGGTCTGCGGGATTACGGAAGACTGTCCGTGTGGAGGATGCTTGCGAGAGCCACAGCCTTTTACATGGCCTTAGCCGGACGAGAGGTCCTGAGCGGTATCCAAGACGCGAAAGCACTTTTGTCGCAGGTCTGAAACCTGCGACGCCCTCAAAGCTTTCATCTACCCTTGGCTGCAAGAGCGAGCGCATCGACCACATTAGAGGGCGACTGGGGCGACCTCTTTGCAGCTCAGAAACATCGGTGAGCAGTCGTTAACCGCGTGTTAACGAATCAGCGGACCGCTGGCTTCTTCCCGACTAGGCAGGCGCGCCCACTCCTCGACCTCGTCAAACCCGAACTCATGATTGATGATAACCTAAGCACAGGTACGACACCGACGCGAAGTAGTCAGGCGCGCCCAGTGGACTAGTCATCCGCGCCCACTCGCATCACAAGCGTAGACCGGCTTGATTAGAGCAAAGCCCCTGTTAGCTTGCTTCTGCCCAGGCCGATCCCGGCCAAACAGAGGGGGCTTTATGAAAGTCAATTCGATGTTGGCCCGCGGAGCGGCCATGGTGAACAACAGGGCCGCAAAGCGCGCGGCCGAAGTCGGAGCCGCCGTGCTGGCGCTCGGCGCGGTGACCTTCGTCGGCGCTCACGCCGGCACGGACACCACCTTCTCCACCACGACCACCCAGCTCACCACCTGGACGACCGGGTCGATGGGCAAGCTGGCCGCGGTGGCCGCCGTCGGCTTCGGCCTCTTCGGCGCCATCGCGCGCTTCGACTGGAAGCTGATCGCGGGCGGGGTCGGCATCGGCCTCGCTGCGGCCACCGGCCCTGGCATCGCCTCGGCGCTGCTCTCGGCGCCCTTCTAAGGCGCGGAGCTAAGTCGGAGACCTCCGACGAGGGGGCCGGGAGCGATCAACGCCAACGGTCTCGGCCCTCTCTGATCTTCCACACCAACCCACTAAAGTCGTCGACCCGCCTGGGCGGAACGGTCGGCGTCGAGTTCAAGACGGGGGACCCCATGCGGGACACCTATATTCCTCAACACCTCGACGTGCCCGAGCGCTTCATCGTCTTCACGCCGGACGAGATGTTGGTCGTGATCGCGCCGCTCGGCGTCGTGACGATCTTCATCAACTTCCTGGTAGCGCTCCTGGCCGCTGGGGCCTGCTTCTACGCGCTGCGCAAGTTCAAGCAAGGTGGTCCTCTCACCCGGGTCTTGTGGCGGGCGTACTGGCTCCTGCCGTCCGACTACCTCGGCCTCAAGGCGACGCCGCCTTCCTACCTCCGACAGCTCGCCGGGTGAGGTCATGGAAGCCCAACGCGGCGGCGACCTCGCACATCGTCTGAACACCCGCCTCACGGCGACCGCGGCCCTCCTCGCGGCTTCCGTCGCCACCAACCTGGTCCTCTCGAGCCTCTTCTTCGCGGCTCGCCAGACGGTGCTCGTGCCCATGCTGCCGAGCGAGGTCACGCTCAGCAGTACGGGGGGCGTCTCCTACGACTACCTGGAGTCGACCGCCCGCGACGCCGCCTATCTGTTCCTGAACAGGACACCGGACAACACCGACTACTTTGAGCAGCAGCTGCTCAAGATCGCGGAGCCGACGACCTACCAGGCCATCCGGGCCTCCCTGTCCGACATGCGCAACCATACCCTGTCCGGCCACGTCACCCAGACCTTCATCCCGTCGGACTGGTACGTCGATCCTCGCCACCTCTACGTCGAGGCGTCTGGCACGCTCGTGCAAAGCAACGGGACCTCGTTACCCGAAGAGGATCCCAAGATCTACGCCATCAAGTTCATCCGTCGCGGAGCCAGCCTTCGGCTGATGTCCTTCGAGGAGATCAGCAAGACCAAGGCGCTGGGCCAGAAGGTCCAGATCACACCCCCGCCCGCGCCGACCCTGACGCCGCTTTCCAATACGGAGACGCCCTGATGCGCGCGTTGCTGCCCGCGCTATTCTGCACCCTCGCACTTGCAGCGGGGGCGGGAAGCGCCTTGGCCGAGACGGTGACCGTGAAGGACGGTCGCTTCGACGCCGAGGTCTCGGCCAAGCAGATGTCGATGATCTCGCTGGTCGGCGAGAAGGTCACCTCCATCCGGAAGATGGACGACCCGAAGGGTCCGCAGATCCTGCTGGAGGCGGACGGGAACACCGGGGGCGTGTTCGTAGGCTTCGACGGCGACGTCGTGGGTCGCTCGTTCTCGGCTTTCCTCATCACCGAGTCGGGCAAGACGGTCGAGGCGGTCCTGACGCCCCGCGACATCGCCGCGGAGACGGTGACGGTGCGCCTCTCCGCGACGGACGCCATCGATCATCCCGCGGCGGACGCCACGGCCGATGCGTCACCGGCGCAGCCGCCGCCGGTCGAAGCCAGCGCGCCTCACCATGAGAGCTACTCCGAGCTCCTTACGGCGCTGATCCGCTTGATGTTCAACGATGACGCGCCGGCCGGGGTGATCCGGCGGACGACCTCGGAGCCGGTGCGCCACGCGGGTCCCTTCGACATGAAGGTGCTGGAGACCTTCCAGGTCGCCGGCCTGAAGGGGACGGTCCTGTCTCTCAAGAACACCTCGAGCGCCGGCCAGCCGGTCAGCGCCAAGACCTTCCTGGTGTCGGGCGTTCTCGCCGCCTCGGTCAGTCACGAGAACATCGACCCTGGCCAGTTCGGCCGGGTCTACATCGTGGAGGAAGACCGTTGACCGACCTTCCCGCCGCTGAACACGCCGCCGGCGACTACAGCCTCAACTCGGCGACCAAGAAGAAGCAGTTCATCATCTTAGGGAGCGTTGCTGGGGTCGTCGGCCTCGGGATGGCGTACTTCCTCTGGCAGACCACCTTCAAGCCGACCGGCTCCGCCATCCAGGACACCGCCAAGCGCTACCAGGCCACGGTGAACGCGGCGCAGTCCCCCGTCGCCGACACCACGGCCGAGTCCCTCTCCAGCCAGGTGCGCGCCCAGAAGGACATCGCCGAGAAGGCCACCACGGACAACGAGCAGCTGAAGCAGCAGGTCAACCAGCTTCAGACCCAGAGCCAGACCGACCACGCCGACGCCGAGCGCACGATCGCCGCGCTGCAGCGTCAGGTCGAGACACGCGAGAGTGCGGACGCGCGGACCCCCGTCGTCGTCGGCGCGCCCGCGTCAGGCGCTGCGAGCGGGGCGGCCCAGGCCCAGCTTGCAGCGCCGTCCCTTCTCCCCGGGGGCGGCCGCAATCCCTACGCGCCGACCTCGGGGCCGCTGGTCGGCGGCCTGGTGGGCGATCCCGCCAACGACGTCGGTCCGCACCGCACCATGTCGGTGATCAAGGCGAGCTTCGCGCCCCAGGGCGCCCCGGGCGGAGCCGGCCCGAACGTCGGGCAAGGCGGTGTCGGCGCGGGCGGAGCGGCATCGGGAGGCGTGCTCGGCGGGACGCTCGCCAACGGCGTGCCCTCGGCCATGAATGGTCCGCGGAGCTACTTCTCCTCCTCGCTCGAGGTCTACGACTCCGCTCACTACGTGCCGCCCAACGCCTACGCCGAGGCCAAGGTCCTGGTAGGCGTGGACGCCGCGACCGGCACGACCTTCTCCGCCGATCCTAAGCCCGTGCTGTTCCGCATCACGGGCCCGGCCGTCCACGTGGGGATGAACGGCAAGTTCCAGACCACTGACCTCAGCGGCTGCATGGTCAACGGCGCGGCCTTCGGCGAGCTGCCGAGCGAGAAGGTCTACATCAAGCTCCAGAAGATCACCTGCCCGGCTGGGCCCGGCAAGTTCGCTGTGGCGACGGTGGAGGGGTACGTCTCCTCCAAGGGCAAGGCCGGCGTGCGCGGCCAGGTCATCAGCCGGGAAGGGCAGTTCACCGGCCGGGCTATGATCGCCGGCGCTTTGAACGGGCTCGGCCAGGCGCTTTCCACCAACATCCAGCGCTCCCAGTCCGGGCTGAATACCGATCCCTCGGGGGTCAGCGGGCTCCTGGCGGCCCGGGAGCTGTCGCCTGGCCAGATCGCCTCCGGCTCCATCGGCACGGGCGTCTCGAACGCCTCCAGCATGCTGGCCGACTACTACATCAAGCGGGCCGAACAGTACCAACCCGTGATCGAGATGCCGACGGGGATCTCGGTGGAGATCGTCTTCCTGAGCGGGTTCCAGGTCCGATGACCGACCTCGCTCACCTGTTCGGCTTCGGCTGCCTGATCATCGTCGGCCGCGCTAGCCCGGGTCTCCTCTTCGAGACGGTGCGGCGAGCGGGGGAGGGGGCTCTGCGCATCCAGGCCGGCCTGCACCGCCCTCGCACGCCCGCAGCCGCCTTGCCCTCCCCGATCGACCTTTCCCTGGAGCAGACGCCATGAAGATCCAGCTCAAACTCCCGCCCCTGCCGCCCTCGCGACAGCGGCTCCTGACGCAAGCCTGCGTCCTGCTGCCGGCCGCCGCCGTCCTCGCGACCGGCGCCCTGGTGCTGGCGCCGCCCGCGAGCCATGCCTACGCCTCCGACCGTGGGCTGCAAGCCAAGGTCCAGGCGGCCTTTCCGAACACGCACATCGGGTCGGTGACGTGCGGGGTGGCGCCCGGCCTCTGCGAGGTCACCGCCGGCAAGACGGTCTTCTACACCACGCCGGACGGTCGCTACGCCGTGGTG
>CAXUCS010000045.1:0-11738 GCA_964249365.1 uncultured Caulobacteraceae bacterium
CCACCGTTCGGGCCGCCCCCCTTCGGTAGCGCCCTGGAGGACGCCTCCGGCGACCGCCTCGCCCGACTGGGGCCGCCGCCCGGGCGGCCCGGAGGCCCTCCCGGCGGCGGGCTCAGGACGCCGCACATCCACCTGAAGGTTCAGGCGCCCGGCGGCCCCGGCCTCACCCCCCAGCTCTTCCTCCCCGGCGAGCTCAGCCTCTACGGGCGCGCGATCGGGCCGCTGAACCGGCAGGACGGGCTGTTCCGGCCGGACCTCGTCATCCAGACGGCGCAGGCGGCGGAAGGCCTGCAGGGCCGTTTCGACCTCCTCGTGGCGACACGGGCCTAAGAAGCGTGTCGGTCCTGAAGCCCTCGATGTCGGCAAGCTGAAACATTGCACGTGCAAGAGGTCTGAGGCCCCAATCTAGCTCTCATCTTGCATCGGCTTGATCGACGTCGCCGGCCGGCGACGTCGATCACACCGGAGAGTTCCATGTCCTTGTCAGCCATAGGTGCGGGCAGCGGTGGGAGCGCGCTGCTGCAACAGCTTCTCGCTTCCTACGCGTCGTCCGCAACCGCCTCCACCTCATCGACCGACTCCGCAGATTCGACCGGGTCGGCAAGCTCCGCCGGGCCGCCGCCGGGTCCGCCTCCGCTGGCCGCGAACGACCAGGCGGCCAACCTTTTCAGTTCCGACACGTTGGGGCTCTGACCGCCAGCCAGACCGACGCATCGTCGAGCGGCGACGTGGGCCAGCAACTCGCCGCCAGCCTCGTCTCCCAGGACGACACGAACGGCGACGGCTCGCTCAGCCTGTCGGAGCTTCAGAGCGCGCTTGCCGGCGATTCGACCTCCAGCACCGCGTCGAGCGCGCTGTCCACCGCCTTCGCCGCGCTGGACACCAACGGCGACGGGGAGCTCAGCACCTCCGAGCTCGCCGCGGGCCTCGACCAAGCCGCCCAGGCTGCCGGTCCCCCGCCTGCGGGTGGGCCGCACCACGGCGCTCCACCCGGGCCCCCGCCGGGCGACGGAACCAGCACGGCGGACGCCGCGTCGAGCACCGGGACGGCAAGCGGCTCCACCGGCTCGGACACGACGGCCACTGCGGCCAGTTTGGACGCCATGGACGCCATGGACGCCATGGACGCCACGGACGCCACCTCCACTTCGACGCAGACGGCCGAACAGCAGGTGGCCGCCGCCCTGGCCGGCCTCCTGCAGCAGTTCGCCTCGTCCGGCTACGCCAGCCTGGCGCAGACCGGTGCAGCGACGGCGAGCGTGGCGATCACCGCTTGAAGCGGGAGCGCGCGGGGCTCCTGCGCGCCGCGCGCCTTCGTGTCAGGGCCGACACCCAGGCTGAAACCGAGCCGACATCCTCCTCCAGCCGACCAGGCCTAGACTCACCTCATGCACCTGATGGTCGCCACCCCCTGTTTCGGCGGGCTCGTCACGCAGCGGTACATGCAGTCGATCTGCGGCCTGCTCGACCACGGGCGGCGCTGCGGTTTGGCCGTTTCGGTGGAGCTCCTGGGCTACGACTCGCTGATCCCGCGCGCGCGCAACACCCTGGTCGCGACCTTCCTGGACCACCCGGACGCCACCCACCTCCTCTTCATCGATGCCGACATCGGCTTCGCCTCCGACGCGGTGGACCGGATGCTGGCCTTCGACCAGGAGGTGGTGGCGGGGCTCTATCCCCTGAAGATCGTCCACTACGATGCGGGCGTGCTCGCCCGGTTGCAGGCCGGCGAGAGCCTGGAGTCCGCCCAGCTCCGCTACGTCGGTCTCCTGGAGGATGGCCCGCAGGCCGAGCAGCGGGACGGCTTCGCCACGGCCGTCTACGCCGGGACGGGGTTCATGATGATCCGGCGGAGCGCGCTGGAGCGCATGGCCGCCGCCTATCCCGAGACCGCCTACGTCAGCGCCCACAATACCCCAGGGCCGAGCGCGAGCCGCAACCAGTACGCCCTGTTCGACGCGGTAATCGAGCCCTCCACCCGCGAGTACCTGAGCGAGGACTATACCTTCTGCCATCGCTGGCGCGCCATCGGCGGCCGGCTGTGGCTAGACACCCGGAGCCGCCTCGCCCACGTGGGGCCGCGCGAGTTCCACGGCGACGCCGCCGCCCGCTTCGCCGGCGCGCTCGCCACGGCGCAGGCGCCGTCCCCGGTGGCGGCCGTGGGCTAGAAGGCGCGTATTCCCTTCCTCCCGCCTCAGACCCGGACGTCGCCTTGCTGCTGATCCGCCGCCTCCACGGCTACCTTGGCCTGTTCATCGCGCCGAGCGTGCTCTTCTTCGCCTTCACGGGCGCGCTGCAGATCTTCAACCTGCACGAGGCGCACGGAGCCTATCGGCCGCCGGCCCTGATCCGGGCGCTCGGCAGTCTGCACAAGGACCAGATCCTGTCCGAGCCCGAGCACCATCACGGACCGCCGCCCGGCCCGGCCGCCGGCCGCAACCACACCGGGCCGCCGGACCATGATGACGACGACCACCGCACCAAGCTTTCGACCGTGGCCCTAAAGTGGTTCTTCGAGATGGTGGCGTTGGGCCTTGGCGCCGCCACGGCGTTGGGCCTCTGGCTCGGTCTGCGCTTCACCCGTACGCCACGCCTCTCGTGGGGCCTTCTTGCGGTAGGCGCGCTCCTGCCTGTCGTCTTGGCCCTGCTCTGAGCTACGCCCTGCCGCCCAAGCGGGGGCCTTGCGGCGTGACCGGACCAACGGGAGACTGACGCGGAAGGTGGCGCCGTGGCCGGGGCGGCTCCGCACCCCGATCGTGCCCCCGTGCGCATCCACGACGCCCTTGGCGATCGCCAGTCCAAGCCCTGAGCCCTGGGAGGCCGTCGCGGCGGCCTGCCAGTAGCGTTCGAAGAGGTGGTCGAGCTGGTCGGGAGGGACGCCCGGCCCCGTGTCGGCGACGGTGATGACGAGCCGGTCGTCCTCCTCGCCCGCGGTCACCTCGACCATGCCGCCGGACGGCGTGAACTTGACGGCGTTTCCGAGGAGGTTGGAGAGGACCTGCTCCATCCGGCCGGCGTCGGCGTCGACCGCAGGCAGGGACGGGCTGATCCGGCTGACGATGGCGACGCCCTTCGGCGTCGCTATGAGTTCGAAGCGAACGACCAGGGCCGTGATCAGCGGGCGCAGGTCGGTCTCGGACCGCTCCAGCACCAGCGCGCCCGCCTCGATCTTGGCGTGGTCCAGCACGTCGGCGATGAGGCGCGTCATGCCTCGCGCCGCAGCGGTGACGGCGTTCAGCATGGCCTCGGCCCGCGGCGCCTGCGCAAGCGCCGGCTGATCGCGCAGCACGTCCGCCGCCATGACGATGGCGGTGAGCGGGTTCCTGAGATCGTGCGCCACCGTCTCCACCGCCTGCTTGCGGGCGATCGAGAGCTGCGTCTCGCGTTGGACGAGCTCTTCCCGCGCCGCCTCCAGTTCGCGGGCCTGCCGCACGAGCCGCGCCAGCAGGCGGGCGACCAGGGCGGTGAAGGCGAGGGTGGCGCACGAGGCGAGGACCAGGACCCCAAGGACGGTGCGGAAGGTCCAGACCGAGCGGGCCTGCGCGGCTTGGTAGTCGCGGGTCGTGAGGTCCACGAAGGCGTCGATGTCGGTCATGACGGCGCCCGAGATCGGGCCGGCCCGGGCGCGAAGGTAACGATCGGCGAAGTCCACCGACGCGCCCCGGCGGCGGAGGTCCAGGCCGGGCGCCTCGAAGGTCTCCAGGGCGGCCTCGTCGCAGACGATGGCGTCGAGCCGCGCGCGCCCACGCCGGCTCAGGCCCTCCTTCCCAAGCGTGGCGAGCACGTGGCGCACGTCGCGGTTGGCGGAGGTCAGCTGGTCGTACAGCGAGGCCTCGCCAACGAGGATGAAGATCGGGACCAGCCTGTTCTGGCGCAGTTCGTCGGTCTTCAGCGCCTCGGCCAGCAAGACCCGCCGGTTGAAGTCGGCCTGGAAGCGACCCTGCGTGGTCACGGCGGCCGATAGGGCGATCATGGAGGCGACGAGCACGACGAGGAAGGCGCCCGCGATCAGGTACACGCCCCCCATCACCTTGCGACCGTCGCTCATCAGTGACCAACGCCCTCCGCCTTGAAGAGGAATGCCGACGCGATCCGGACGTCTCAGTTCACTGGGCCGCCGAGCGCCCCTGCCCGACGGAACAGCTCCCCAGGGCTGCATCGAGGTCCGGGCTCGCCGGGGCCGCCTGCGACAAGCCGCCGACCTCTTGGGTCGCGTCCCGCCGATCGCGAAGGCAGGGTTTGGAGCCGTTCAGGAACAGCCCGACGGACAGCGACTGCCGGCCTCCCTTGAAGCCGCGCCCGTCGAAGCTGCTTCGCGAGCCGGCAACGACCAGGTCGCCCGTGTCCCCGACCGGGAGATCGGCGGTTCCTGAGACCTCGCGGTAGCCGCTGCTCCCAAGTCCCGCCGTCACCTCGCCGTGCACCGCCCGGGGCTGCAAACGACCGGGCGGGTCGCCGATGTCCGTCTCGACCGAGCCGTCATCGCCCTCGCGGCCCCAGGCGCTGATCTGAGCGCCGGTAGGAACGGGAGCGGGCGTCGCGGCGCTCTCCTGAACGGGCGTGGGCGCCGTCGAGATTACCTCCGTCTGGGCTGCGGCGCAGGTCGCGACGAGCAAGCCGCTACAGGCCGCCAAGACCAATCCGATGAGGTGAGATTTGCCCGCCATCGGCGTAGCATGATCAGCCTTCTTGGCATCATTTCGTCGTCAGCGCTTCAGAGGCGAGAGACTTTGTTACAAGGCAGTCTGGGTCAGCCGTGACCGACACAAACTCCGGTGACGGCCGTGTCCTGACCCTCGCTGTCTATTACGCTGCACGCCCTGCAACGACGTGATTCCGACGACTCAGATCAAGGTGAGCTTTGAGCCGCCCGCGCATGTAACGCGCCATCCGTACCATCCTCTTGTCGCGACGAGAACCCGCGACCTCGGAGGCCGCGGGCGCAGGTGTCAAAGATCGACCTGTTCGGACATGGCGAGGGCGTCGTCGACCTCGATGCCAAGGTAGCGCACGGTGCTCTCTAGCTTGCGGTGGCCGAGCAGAAGTTGGCATGCGCGCAAGTTGCCCGTCTTCTTGTAGAGCATGGCGACCTTGGTTCGGCGCAGGCTATGCGTCCCGTATGCCTTGGGCTCAAGGTCGATCAGGGCGACCCACTCCTGCACGAGCCGGGCGTAGTGGCGCGTGCTCATGTGTTCGCCCGCGCGGGTGCGGCTCGGGAAAAGCCAGTCGTCTTCGCGCGGCCCTCGCAGCTTCAGCCAGGCCGAGAGCGCCTCGCGGGTGGTGTCGGTGATCTCGAACGGCACGGGCCGGCCGGTCTTCTGCTGGATGACCGTCGCTCGCTGGCGAAGCGATCCGCCTGGAGCCACGTCGCTGACCCTAAGCTTGACGAGGTCGCAGCCCCGCAGCTTGGCGTCGATGCCGAAGTCGAACAGGGCGAGATCGCGTACGCGACCCGCAACCTTCAGCTGTTGGCGTATGGCCCAGACGTGCTTAGCTTTGAACGGCGGCTTGGGTCCGATGATCCGCCCGCGGTTCCAGGGCCGCGGGGTAGGGCGGAACAGATCGCGCTGTGTCATGGCTTGCTCCTTGGAGGACTTCTTCCTCCAAGTTGAGCCTCTCACGGCTGGCGGCTTTGGTCCCGAGCTCCGCGCCCATAGCCGACTCGGGCGTATGTCCAGAATGCGGACATTCCCGAGTGGCGTCAAAAGAGTCTGCAGACCTGCGGCCTCAGGGTCGTATGGGCCCCGGAACCTGATCCCCGCAGCGGACGTCGTTGGGCGGCCTTCTCCGGCGCGAGGCTCAAAAGGAGAGGCGATCCATTTCGACGCTCCGGATGTCAGCTCCACAGTCCATCGCAACGACCACTACAGTCCAGCATCGACTTTAGGCTGGTTCACTCAAAGGTCGGTAGGCTGCCCGATCGCTGCCGATCTCTAGTGCCGAGCCGTCAGGCCGCTGCCGCCTGTGCCGCGAGTTCGCGCATGAGCCACACTGCAGCCGGCCCCGACGACGCGGGGTTCTGGCCGGTGACGAGCGGTCCGTCCGAGGTGACGTAGACCCCCCAATCCTCCGCCCGCTCGAACTTGGGTCCGCGTCTGCGCAACTCGGTCTCGAGCAGGAAGGGCACGACATCCGTCAACTCGACCGCCGCCTCCTCGCTGTCGGTCCAGCCCGTGAGCCGACGGTCCTTCACGAGCAGATCGCCGCTGGGCAGCTTGACGTCGAGTAGTGCGGCGGGCGCGTGGCAGACCATAGCGATCGTCTTGCCCGCCGCCAGAAAGCTTTCCAGCAAAGCGATCGACGCCTTGTTGCCGGGCATGTCCCACATCGGTCCGTGCCCTCCGGGGTAGAAGACGGTGTCGAAGTCCTCCTGCCGCACGCTTTCCAGCGTGAGGGTCGAGGCGAGTTGCGCGGTCGCCTCCGCGTCCGCTTCGAACCGACGCGTGACGTCGGTCTGGAATTGCGGGTCGGCGCTCTTCGGGTCGAGCGGCGGCTGGCCGCCCTTGGGCGAGGCGAGCGTGATCTCCACGCCTTCGTCCTTGAACGCGTAGTAGGGCGCGGCGAGTTCTTCGAGCCAGAAGCCCGTCTGATGCAGTTCAGCCGTGCGTTCGGCACTCTGGCGAACTGCGCGAACCCGCCCGAGCCCGGGGTGGTGAAGTTCCAGGCGGCGTTCTCACACAGGTTCTGCTTGCCCCTCCGACAGTAAGGACAGGTCTTGTCGGCGAAGTTGAACGGCACGCAGACCCTCATGCCGGGCTTGAGGAACTCCGTCTAGGAGCTTCAGTCCTGGTGGTCGGCGGCGCCGAGGCGCCAGTAGCCGCTCGCGTCCATGCGCGCGTCGGGCGCGCGGCGGGCGACGTCCAGTTTCATGGAACTGGACGTCGCCCGCTAGGAAGACCTGGCCCGGGCCGCCGGGCAGCGTCACGGCCGCGATCGCCGCTTCCAGAAGCTGGCCGTAGCGGCTCGCGCCGCCCCGTGCGAGCCAGTCGACCCTGCCGTTCACGGGCGCACGCAGGGGCTGCGCGTCTTCGGCGCCCGGGACCTCGACGAGGACCTGCGTTGGAACATCGTCGGGAGGAAGCGCCTGGAGGATAGCCGAGATGGCGGGGAGCGCGGTCTCGTCCCCGGCGAGCAGTCGCCATCGCGCCGCCGGTTCGATGCGGTGGCCGCCCCGCGGAGCGCCGAGGTGGACGCCGTCGCCGACCTGCGCGCGCGACGCCCACGCCGACAAAGGGCCGGCGTCGCCATGCAGGACGAAGTCCATGACGACGCGACGCCGCTTGGCGTCGAGCTCCCGGATCGTGTAGGCCCGGTTCGGCCGCACGGCGGCCTCGGGCGGGGCGAGGACGACCTTCATCCACTGCGCAGGAAGCGGCGACTCCAGGTCGGTCATGCCTTCCCCCTCGAAGGTGACGCGCCGCATGCACGGCGTCGCCAGGGCCGCGTCGACGACCCTGACCGGGTAGGTCGGACGGCCGCGCTGCGGGCTCGGTGACGAGGTCATTCAGCCGGCGATCCGAAGCACGATCTTGCCGCCGGCGCGACCGCTCTCCGACAGGGCGAGCGCCTCCCTGACCTCCGCCAACGGCAGCACTTTGCCTACGCGCGGCTGGAGCCGGCCGGCTTCCACCAGCTCGCCGATGGAGGCGAACTGCCCCGCGTTGGGCTTGGACACCACCCGTCCGACGCCGACGCCATACCGCTCGCCTTCGCCGCTCGGGAAGGCGACCGCGGTGACGAGGAAGCCGCCCTCCTTCAAGGTGTGGAACGCCCGCTGGAAGGTGTCGCCGCCGACCGTGTCGAAGACGACGTCCATGTCGTGGACCGTCTCCTCGAACGGCTGTCCGCCGCGGTCGATGAAGGTGTCGACGCCCAGGCTCCGGACGTAGCCCTCGCTGTGTCCGGACGCGATGGCGGTGACGTGGACGCCCTTGGCCTTGGCGATCTGCACCGCCAGCGAGCCGACGCCGCCCGAGGCGTTGGTGACGAGGAGGCGCTGGCCGGCGGCGAGCCCCGCCACGTCGAACATCGCCTGCCAGGCGGTGAGCGCACCCAGCGGCACGCTCGCCGCCTGTAGGAAGTCGAGGTTGGCGGGCTTGCGCGCCAGGTTCGCAGCCTTCGTGGCGACGAACTCGGCGAAGCCGCCCGCGCCGATGCTGCCGTAGACCGGATCGCCCGCCGCCAAGCCCGTGACACCTTCGCCGAGCGCCTCGACGACGCCGGAGATCTCGCCGCCGAGCCGGATCGGCAGGGTCAGGCCCATGCGCTGTCCCGCGCCGCTGCGGATCTTCCAGTCCACCGGGTTCACGCCCGCCGCGTGGACCTTCACCAGCACCTCGCCGGCCTTGGCCTGCGGACGATCCACGTCGGTGACCTGCACCACGCCGTTGTCGCCATACGCTTCGATCACCACCGCCTTCATCTTCGCGCTCGCCTTCTGTGCTCGACCTGTCTTGGCCAGCCGTGTTAGCGGAACCTCCAAGCGATGTGACGCCAATCGACATCGCGCAGAGGCCATCGATGGCGCGCCCCCCCTTCAAGATCGACCGCACGGCGAAGCCGCGCGGGATGGGCCTGCCCATGCATGTGCATGACGAGGCGCAGCTGACCTTCGCCGCGTCCGGCATGGTGCAGGTCCACACGGAGGACGGCGTCTGGCTGGCGCCGCCGCAGCTGGCCGCCTGGGTTCCAGCAGGCGTGCGCCATCGCCTCGACGTCCTGAGCGATGCAGAGTTGTGGATGGTGCATTGGCGATCCTCGGCGGTCCGGGCCTGGGCGCCGTCGGCCTCGCTGGATCGGGCGTTCTGCCTGCGGGTCTCGCCATTGCTGCGGTCCCTGCTCGATGCGGCCGTCCCGGAGGAGGGGTCTTCGGACAAGGCGGAACTTGTGGTCAGGTTGATGCTCCACGAGCTCACGGCCATGGAGGACGCGCCCACCTTCCTCCCCTTGCCGGCGAGCGCGACCGGGCGGCGGGCGGCTGACCTGGCGCTTGGCGATCCCACCAACAGCCTTGACGTGGGCGAACTGGCGGCGCGGGCCGCGACGTCGGTCCGGACCCTCAGCCGGCTCTTCCGCGCGGAGACCGGCCTGAGCTTCAAGGCCTGGAGGCAGCGGGCGCGGATCGTCTGGAGCATGGAGCGGCTCGCCCGGGGCGATGCGATCGTCCGGGTGGCTCAGGATGCCGGCTTCGCCAGCACGGCCGCCTTCTCCTGCGCCTTCCGCCAGGTCACCGCCATGACGCCAACCGCGTTCCTCGCGCCATCGGCGAGTCGCGAGCTTATGGCGGCCTAAGTGGAGTGTTGTCGCTCTGCGCCCATAGCTGCCGCGAGCTTTCTGCCGGAAACACGACATTCCAAGGCTTATCAAGGATGGTCTGACGCGTTCGCGACGTCCGCAGCCGACCCTTCGCGGACATTGGGAAGGTCCGGTTTGCGCCCTGGGCGCGAGGCACGTAGAGCTACCTGCAACTATCGGTTAGCTTGGCCCTTTCCGATCTCGGTGCGAAAGATGGCGTTCGAATTTCTCAGGCGGCTAGCTCACGGCCCGAAACTCGCGCCTCCTCCGAGTGAGGGCTTCATCTACGTAGCCGCAAATAGCGACGGTCCGCTGGCCGAGGCACGCGAAGGGAAGACAATCAGCATTCCAGGCCGGCAACCGCCTTGGATTGTTGTCTCCCACGACATTTCAAAAGTGATTGTGGCAAAATGGCCCGGTCGGCTGTGGAGGGCCAAGGTAGTCGAAGCTGCGACGCCTGAAGACCAAGCGAGCAGGGGCGGGCCGCCGAGGTCTTCTGCAGGATATACGCGCGCCATCTCCGTTTGGGTGGAGGAGGAGCTTCCCGTTGGGATGTTGTTTGGCCGTGCCGGTGAGCAAATTCTTCCAATCATCAACGTCGCGACCAATCTGACACGGGAACAAGCCGTAGCTTTTGCGGCGGCCCGCTCACCAGAAGCCGCTGAAGCGGCAGGTCGCGTGTGGAAGCGCTGGCTTGAGCATGTGGACGCTCCCGAGCTCTATCAGCACGGCGATTTTGATCGGACTCTTGCTGTTCCGGCGGCGGCTGATGGTTCGCCCGTCCGGTCGGCTTTGACCGTTGTGCACAATGAGGTTTTCCAGAGAGCCAAGGCGCTCGAAGGAAGCGATGCGATGGTCAAGGACGGTGAAGACGTCTGGCTGATCGAGCCTTGGAGTACGGCGGCTGCGGTTCTGTCGGAAGCGGCCTTGGCGCAGGCACCATCCGATTTCGTAAGCGCGGCAGATTTCGCAGTCCTCACCAATGGTTGGAATTCTGCGAGCAGCGCCTAGATCGGACTTGGCCTTATTTGGCCGCCCTCCGTGAGCGGCATACTCAAAGAATGTCCACTGTCGGGCCGGGACTCAAGGTCGGCCATCCACCCAAAACGGCGGTCGGCGACGTCGGCTTCTGGGAGCAAGGCCCGCAACCTACATGGCTGCGGGCGCAGGGGTCAAAGGTCAACCTGTTCCGACAGGGCGAGGGCGTCATCGACCTCGATGCCGAGATAGCGCACCGTGCTCTCCAGCTTGCGGTGACCGAGCAGCAACTGGCAGGCGCGCAGGTTTCCGGTCTTCTTGTAGAGCATGGCGACCTTGGTCCGACGCAGGCTGTGGGTGCCGTACGCCTTCGGCTCAAGGTCGATAAGCGCGACCCACTCCCCCGCGAGCTTGGCGTCGACGTCGGCGATCTTCACCTGCAACTGGGCGTATTCCTTGGCTTGGGAGGCGAACAGCTCCCGCGCCAAGGTCGGCAGGCTGTCATCAGCCTCAAGGCGATCAAGCAGCGAGGGCAGCTGATCGATGCCTCTGACCGCCGTCACGCCGAGCTCGGCGGCAAAGCCGCGAATGGCGTTGCCGAGCTGTGTCTGGTTGCGGATCAGCCGGTCACGGACGCTCATCAACATTCAACCGGCTTGCTGCTCCGCCGTCTTTACAGGGACAAAGCGCATGGTAGGGCGGCTCATCGCCTCGCAGAGGGCCTCGGCGTCCGCAGCATCGTTCTTCCCTCGCTTGACGTAGGGCTCGACCAGCTGCGGTGCGATCAGCTTCACCTCGTGACCGAAGCCGCCGAGATAGCGCGCCCAGTGATGGGAAGCGCCCGTTGCTTCTATGGCGATCACCGTTGGCGGCAGTTTCTGGAAGAACGCCACCATCTCTTTACGGCGGAGCTTCCTTCGAAGAACGACCTCCTCCGCGGCGTTCACGCCGTGCAGCTGAAAAGCATTCTTCGACGTATCCATACCCACTCTGCTAGCCTTGCCCACGGACGGCTCCCTTGTTTGGGCGTGACAACTCATCCTGGCACATCCGATGCCGTCGGGGGTCGTCCACTCCAACAGCTTTGCGACATTCAGACTGGTCGTGACCGTTGGCTCAAAGGGTTGAAAGTGGGGGAGGAGCTGATAACGTGGTGCCGCTCCAGAGCGGACTCACGCCAACGGCAAATATCTTGAGGGGGGCGGCGGCAACGGGAGAGCCATTCCGGAGCTAGCCGCGCACTCCCCTTCGGGCCCACTCGCGGCTGAAGTCCGATCATAGGTGAGTAGCCTGGGCAGATGTAGATGGTTGTGCCTTGATGGCCAATCACAACCTTGATGCTATAATGTCAACGAGTGATGCCGAACCACTACAGCATCAAAGCCGATGTCGTGCTCGACGCTGCGGCCACGGCTTAGAGCCCGTTTGAGAAAGGGTTGCCGGGGGTGCGCTGGGCATGATTCAAG
>CAXUCS010000046.1:0-11628 GCA_964249365.1 uncultured Caulobacteraceae bacterium
GGACCGCGCGGGCGCCGAAGCGACCGCGCGGCTGGTCGGACCCAGGGCGCACGCGACGACGCTCGACGTCACCGACGCAGGCGCCCTGGCCGGCTTCGTGGAGGCCGCCGAGCGCGAACACGGCGCCATCGAGGCCTGGTTCTCCAACGCCGGCGTCAACCTCGGGGACGGGCTCGGCGACGAGGAGGACTGGCGCAGGTCGCTCGACGTCAACGTCCTCGCCCACGTGCACGCCGCCCGTGCGGTGCTCCCCGGCATGGAGCGGCGCGGCCGCGGCCGTTTCGTGGTCACCGCCTCCGCCGCGGGGCTCCTCGCCGACCTCAGGTCGGCCCCCTACAGCGCCAGCAAGCACGCGCTCGTGGGCCTTTCCGAATGGCTGGCGATCGGCGTGGCCGAAGGCGTCTTCATCCACTGCGTCTGCCCCGAGGGCGTGAAGACTGGGATGACCCGGGCGGACAGCGTCAAGGTCGCCAAGGGCGTGGAGTTCCTTGATCCCGAGGCGGTGGCGAGCACCGTTTTCGAGGCCATGGGGCGCGGCGACTTCCTCATCGCGACGCACCCCCGCACCGTGGAGTTCGAGCGCCGCCGCACGTCCGACCGGGCGCGCTGGCTTTCCGGCATGCGCCGGGCGCGCGCCACGACGCTCGGTTCAGCGACGCTCTTCCGACAGGCTTAGCGAGATGATGATGGCGAACTCAGCAGCGGCCACGCTCGATCCGGCGAGCGCCGGCGAAGACCGGCCCTACCCCTTCTCCCGCGCGGCCCCCTTCGATCCGCCGCCCAAGTACGACGAGATCCGTCACGACGAGCCCTTCGCCCGGGTGCGGCTCTGGGACGGCTCCTCGCCCTACCTCCTGACCAACCACGCCGACATCAAGGCGGTCCTGAGCGACCAGCGCTTCAGCTGCGAGCCGGTGCGCGAAGGCTTCCCGCACGTGTTCGAGGGCCGCAAGGTCGCCGACATGGCCGACCGCTCCTTCCTGCGGCTCGACAATCCCGAGCACGACCGGCTGCGGCGCATGGTGACCAAGGAGTTCACCGTGCGCCGGATTGAGGGCATCCGCCCACGCATCGAGGAGACGGTGGACCGCCTGCTCGACCAGTTCTCCGCCCTGCCCCAGGGCTCGGACTTCGTGGAGCACTTCTCCGGGCCCCTGCCGACGGAGGTGATCACCTTCCTCCTCGGCGTCCCCTATGACGACCACGAGCTGTTCCACCGGGCCACGCGCATCCAGTTCGCGTCCAAGTCGACGCCGCAGGAGGTGCGCGCCTCCATCGACGAGCTGTTCGCCTATCTGGACCGGCTGATCTCCATCAAGGAGGCCGAGCCGCAGAACGACATCGTCTCGCGCCTGGTGCACGAGCAGCTCCTGCCGGGCCACGTCAGCCGTGACACGCTGATCAACATCGTGCGCCTGCTCTTGAGCGCCGGTCACCAGACCACCCAGAACATGACCGCGCTCGGCGTGCTGACGCTGATCCAGCACCCGGCCGAGCTCGCCAAGCTCCGCGCTGACCCCGCGCTGATCCCCAACGCCGTGGAGGAGCTGCTCCGCCACGGCAGCGTGCTGCACATGGGCGCCCGCCGGGTCGCCATGGAGGACATCGACGTCAACGGCTTCACCGTGCGCAGGGGCGAGGGCGTCATCTGCTCCATTCCCGCCGCCAACCGCGACGAGCGGCTGTTTCCCGACGCCAACGCCGTGAAGGTCGATCGTGACGCGGCCGGCCACGTGGCTTTCGGCTTCGGCATCCACCAGTGCCTAGGCCAGGTGCTCGCCCGCATCGAGCTCCAGGTCGTCTACGGGCGGCTATTCGAGCGCCTGCCGGACCTGCGGCTCGCCGTGCCCTTCGAGGACCTGCGCTTCCGCCACGACATGTTCGTCTACGGCGTCCACGAGCTTCCGCTCGCCTGGTGAGGGAGTAACGCCCATGAAAGTCTCCATCGAGCCGCGCAAGTGCATCGCGGCCGGCCAGTGCGTCCTGAAGGCGCCCATGGTGTTCGACCAAGGGGAGGAGGACGGCATCGTCATCCTCCTGAACGCGCATCCTGAAGACAAGGACGCCGACGCGGCGCGGCTGGCGGCGCGGGTCTGCCCGGCGGAAGTCATCGCGATCAGCGAGGCATGAGCGCCGTGCTCGACACCCTGCCAGACGCGCCCGCCGCGCGGCAGGCCGCCACAGGGCGGGCGCTGGACGGGATCCGCGTGCTCGACCTCACCCAGTGGGAGGCGGGCTCCACCTGCGCCTCGGCCCTGGCCTTCATGGGCGCCGACGTCATCAAGATCGAGAAGCCCAAGGGCGGCGACCCGGCGCGCATCGCTTCGGCCGACAGCCCGGACAAGGACTCGCTCTACTTCCTGGTCCTGAACTCCAACAAGCGGGGTGTTACGATCGATCTCGGCAAGCCAGAGGGCAAGGCGCTCCTCAAGCGGCTGGTGGCCGAGTCCGACGTCTTCCTGGAGAACTTCGCGCCCGGCACCATCGAGCGGCTGGGCTTTGACTACGAGACCCTGCGCGCCATCAACCCCCGGCTGGTCTACGGCTCCATACGGGGGTTCTCCGACGACAGCCCCTACCGCGACTTCCGCGTCTTCGACGCCATCGCCCAGGCGATCGGCGGCGCGGTCTCCTTCACCGGGGAGGCGGGCGGGCCGCCGATCAAGCCCGGACCGACCTTCGCAGACACGGGTTCGGGGCTTTACCTGGCGCTCGGCGTCAGCGCGGCCCTGCTGCAGCGGGAGAAGACCGGCGTCGGCCAGCAGATCAAGGTCTCCATGCAGGAGGTGATGATCAACTACATGCGCATGCCGCTGGCGCGCCAGCAGGTCTGCGGCGAACCCGCCCAGCGGGTGGGCAACGCCTCGCCGAGCAGCACGGCGGCGCCCTCCGGCCTCTTCGCCTGCCAGGGCGGCGGGCCGAACGACTACTGCTTCATCTACACCGCCCGCGACCTCTTCAGCGGCAACACGCAGTGGAAGGCGCTGCTCCAGACCATCGGGCGCGACGACGTGATCGGCGACCCCCGCTACGCCACGCCTGAGCTGCGCTTCGAGCGGCGGGTGGAGGTGGACGCCATCATCACGCCCTGGATGCTGCAGCAGGACAAGATCACCGCCATGCAGCGCCTGAACAAGGCGGGCGTGCCGGCTGGCGCGGTGTTCGACACGGGCGACATCATCGGTGACGAGGCCCTGTTCAAGGCCGGCATGCTCCAGGTCGTCGATCATCCCACCCGCGGCAAGATCGTCCTGACCGGCTGGCCGCTCCGGATGAGCGGGTCGCCCACGCCGCAGGTGGTGTCCCCGCCCCTCCTCGGTCAGCACACCCAAGATGTCCTGGCCGAGTACCTCGGGCTTGACGCGGCGGCGATCCAGGACTGCCGCGCCGCGGGGGTGATATAGCGCGATGACGGCTCAGGTGGACGTCTTCGCGGAGGACCTCGGCTTCATCGAGGGCCCGGTCTGGGACGGCGAAAGCGGGACGCTCAGCGTCGTGTCCATCGACCGCGGCTGCGTCTACCGGCTCGATGCGCAGGGCAAGGTCGCCGAGACCGTCCAGACCGGAGGCGGCCCCAACGGGGCGGTCCTGGCCTCCTCCGGCCTCCTGGTGGCGCAGAACGGGGGCATCTTCGGAGCTTCCGGGCCGGCGACGCCCGGCGTCCAGGCGATCGTGGACGGGCGGGCGGAGCTACGGCTCTCCGGGCCATTCGAGGCGCCCAACGACCTCGCCTTCGGGCCCGACGGGCGGCTCTACGTCACCGATCCCGCTACGGACCGCGCGGTGCTGGAGCCCCTTCCTGGCCGCCTCCTGGCCTGCGACCTCGACACCGGCGCCATTGAGGTCGTCGCCCAGGACCGCCTCTGCCCCAATGGCCTGGCCTTTACCCGCGACGGAACGGAGCTTCTGCTCGCCCTGACCCAGCCCCGGCAGATCGAACGGTTCCGGCTGGAGGGCGGCCGGCTCGTCTCCGCCGGCCTCGCCATCGATCAAGCCGACCGGGTCTGGGCCTGCACGCCCGGCACGGGCGGCGCGGAGGTGTTCTCGGGCGACGGGCGGTTCCTCGTGCGACACGAGTTCGGGGCCGGGAGCATGACCACCAATCTCTGCTTCGGCGGCGCCGACGGGTGCGAGCTCTTCGTCACCGCCGCGGGCTGGGGGCGCGTCTTGAGGATGCGCACCGACGCCCCCGGCCTGTCCCTTTCGCGCGGCCCGCGTCCACCGGAAGCGGCATGACCGCCGAGACGGTCCTGATCGTCGGCGCCTCCGTCGCGGGGCTCGGCGTCGCCAACGAATTGCGCCGCTGCGGCCATCCAGGCCGGATCCTGCTGACCGACGCGCAGGATCACCTGCCCTACGACCGGCCGCCGCTGTCCAAGGGTTTCCTCCACCCGGAAATGCCCCCGTCGGCCTTCCACGAGGCCGCCCATTACGCTGACCAGCGGATCGAACTTCATCTCGGCGCCGGGGCCCGGTCGCTGGACACGGCAGGGCGCCGGGTGATCTTCGAGACCGGGGAGAGCTTGGCGGCGGACGCCGTGGTCATCGCTACGGGCGCCAGGGCGCGCCGGTTGCCCGCCTCCGTCGCGCCCTCCAGCGTCCACGTCGTGCGCGACCACGACGACGCGCTCCGCCTGCGTGAAGAGCTTCGCGCGGGCCGGAGCCTGGTGGTCATCGGCGGCGGCTTCATCGGGGCGGAGGTGGCCTCCACCGCCGTCAAGCTCGGCCTCCGGGTGACCCTGGTGGACGCCCTGCCGCTCCCCCTCGCCAACGTGCTGGGGGAGGGGGTGGCCGAACGGATCGCCGCGCTCCACGCCGCTTCGGGCGTGCAGCTCCGCCTCGGCATCCCGGTCCGGACGATCTCCAGCGAGGGTGGCCGGCATCGCGTGGAGCTGGGAGACGGGCAGGCGCTCGACGCGGGCCTGGGCTCGCTGCCCAATGTGGAGTGGCTGGCGGGCTCGGGCGTGGAGGTCGGCGACGGCGTGGTCTGCGACGCTCGCGGCCGGACCTCCTTGCCCGGCGTCTTCGCCGCAGGCGACGTGGCGGCCTGGCTCGACCCGGCGACCGGCCTGCCGGAGCGCCACGAGCACTGGACGGCGGCGCGCGAGCAGGGCCGCATCGTGGCCCAGGCGATCGCCGGGGCCGAAGAGGCGTCGTGGTCTGATTTTCTGCCCTACTTCTGGTCCGACATCCACGGCCGCCGCATCCAGCTCCTGGGTTCGACCCTCGGCGCGGACGCCAGCGCGTTCGTCTTCGACAAGCCCGAGACCGGCGCCTTCGTCGCCGAGTTCACCCGGCAGGGCAGACTGATCGGCGTGGCCGGTTGCCAAGCGGCCGCCCGGGTTATGCGCTATTCGGAGCGGCTCAAGGCCGGCTGAAGACCGCCGCACCCGTTCACGAAGTCGGCGCGCTATCCACCGAGTCCCAGGTCGATCCCATCTCGGACAGGGGCGAGAAGACGGACGAGAACTTAGGAAGGAGCTTCAGCAGGCCCTCCGGGGTCCAGCCGCCGTCCTTGTGGACCGAGCGGATGGGTCGTGGCTGGCTGTAGATGAACACCTCCCCGCCGCGGGCCCCGAAGATCTGGCCGCTGATCTCGCGGCTTGCCTCGCTGGCCAGCGCCGTGGCCAGGACGGCGATCGACTCCACCTTCCAGGTGGCCGACCGGGCGTCGCGCGCCCGGCGCTGCTCGTCGGTCAGGCGACCGCCCTCCAGCATGCGGGTTCGGGCGAAGGGCGAGATGCAGTTGGAGCGTACGCCGTAACGCTGCAGGTCCTGGGCCAGAGCGCGCGACAGCCCGGCGATGCCCATCTTCGCCGCCATGTAGTTGGCCTGGCCGATGTTGCCGACGAGGCCCGCGGCCGAAGTCATATGCAGATAACAGCCGCTCTCCTGCGCCTTGAAGTGATCGACCGCGGCGCGGCTGACATAGAAGGCGCCGCGCAGGTGCACGTCGATCACAGCGTCGAAGTTTTCCGGCGGCATCTTGAAGACCATGCCGTCGCGCAGGATGCCGGCGTTGTTCACCACGATGTCGATGCGGCCGAAGGCGTCGATGGCCGTTTCCACGATCCGCTGCGCCGAGGGCCAGTCGGCGACGGAGCAGCGGTTGGCGACGGCCGATCCGCCAGCGGCCTTGATCTCGGCCACCACGTCGTCGGCGGGCGTCGCGTCCTCCGTCCCGCCGGTCAGGGAGGCGCCGACGTCGTTGACGACCACGGCCGCCCCTTGCGCGCTCATGCCGAGCGCGATCTCGCGCCCGATGCCGCGGCCGGCGCCTGTGACCACCGCGACCTTGCCGGCCAGCAATCCACTCATCGTCTGTCTCCAGCCATCGTGCGCGCCTTTAGAGCGCCGCTTCGCTCCCCAGGATCACGGTGCTCTGCGTCGAGAGGATGCCGCCGTTGCCGTGCGCCAACGCGATGTTGCAATCCGCGACCTGCCGGGCCCCGCACTCGCCGCGGATCTGGCGCGTCGCCTCGATCAGGAGCTGCAGGCCATAGAGGCCCGGATGGCCGTAGGACAGGCCCCCGCCGTTGGTATTGACCGGGAACCGCCCCCCCGGCGCGATGGCGCCGCCGGACACGAAAGGTCCGCCCTCGCCCTTGGCGCAGAAGCCGAGGTCTTCGAGGAAGAGGATGGTGTTGATGCTGAAGGCGTCATAGACCTCGGCGACCCGGACGTCCCGGGGCGTCAGCCGGGCCATGTCGAAGGCGCGGCGGCCCGACTCCACCGCGCAGGTGCGGGTGAGGTCCGGCATGGCCTGGATCTCGTAGTGACTGACGGCGTCGCCGGCGCCCAGCACATAGACCGGCGGCTTGCGGAGCGACCTGGCGCGCTCGGCCGACACCAGGATCACTGCGCCGCCGCCGTCGGTGACCAGGCAGGCGTCGCGTGCCGAAAGGGGCGAACTCAGCACCGGTGCGGCCAGGACCTCCTCCAGCGAGAGCGGCGTCTTCTCCCAGGCGACCGGGTTCAAGAGCGCCCACCGCCGCGCGGCCACCACGACCTCGGCCAGGTGCTCGCGCGTGGTGGCGTACTGGTGCATGTGGCGCGCGGCCGCCATGGCGTAGGCGCTCATGGGCATCCGGCCGCCGTGCGGGGTCACCAGGGGATCGTAGCTGCGCACGGAGACCAGCCGCGCCGCGCCGCCGCCCGCCTTTGAGGCTGAACGCTGGGTGCTGCCATAGGCGATCAGGGCCACCGAGCAGAGGCCGGCCTGGATGGCGGCCGCCGCGTGGGCCACCATGGACTCGAACACCGACCCGCCATGGAAGCTGCTGTCCTGGTAGGTCGGACAGATCTGCAGGTATTCGGCCAACGCCAGCGAGGCCATGCGGACCTGGGCGCCCGTGGCGAACAGGCCGTCCACCTCCCGCGGCGAGAGGCCCGCGTCCTGCAGGGCCCGCGCGGCGGCTTGGCCCATGAGGTCGAGCGCCGACAGGCCCGGCGCCACCTCGCCGAGGTCGGACTCCGCGGCGCCTACGATCGCGCAGCCGCCGCGGACGAGGCCGAGCCCGCTCACGACGTCCGGTCCAGTTCGAAGAAGGCGACAGGCTCGCCCTCGTCGCCCGCGCCCACCACCAGGCGCACGCGCGCGTCGATGGCGACGTCTTCGCCGGTCGCGTGCTGGATGCGGCTCAGCATCCGGAAGCCCTCGTCCACATCGACGAGCGCCACGGCGTAGGAGGGCTTGCCCCGCGACTGCACGCTGCTGACGCTGTAGACGGTTCCCCGCCCGGAACTCTCCCGCCACTCGAAGCGATCGGTCGCGGAGTAGGGGCAGACGATGCGGGGCGGGAAGAAGGGCCGCTCGGCGGCGAGGCTGTACTGGTACATCAGACGGCCCCGGCGCAGGCCGTCTTGATAGGCGGCGAGCGGCGCCTGCGTCGCCCTCTCGAATATATCCAGGACCACCTCCCGCTCGGCGTTCTGTTCTTGCCGGTTTGCAACTCCGGACCTTGCCGCTCGACTAGGCGTCGGCCGAACGGGCGGTCAAGGCGCCCAAGCGATATGATTCTCGTCTAGTCGGCTCAGCGTCTTTGCGGATGCACAGGGCTCTCGAAGAAGAAGAGAAAGCTGGCGAGACGGATTTCCTCTTGCATCATCGCTGGATGAGGCTTGGCCCCGGCCCGGGCGAAAGCGCCTTTTCATTGCATGACAGACCTCGACCCTGAGGCGCGGGCCGAGACGGTCCGCATGATCGCCGACAGCGCGGCCTTCCTCGCCTCCGCCGACCAGCTCGCCCGCGCCCGCCATCTCCGCTGGCAAGGGATCGGCTTCGCGCGGGACCTTTGGGGCCAGGCGGCCGAGCTGGGCTGGCTCGGGCTGCGGACGCCGGAGGACCGCGGCGGCGTGGGCCTCGGAATGAGCGAGCTGTGCGCCTTGTGCGAGCGGCTTGGCGGCGGCCTCGCTCCTGAGCCCCTGCCTGAGGCCATCGTCGTCGCGCCGCTCCTGGACGACGGCCTGCTCGGGGCGGTCCTGTCAGGGGAGCGGATCGTGCTTCCCGCGTGGCAGGACGGTGAGGACGGGGCGACGCGGTTGAAGGACGGGCGTCTCTACGGCCGCAAGCGCCTGGTCCGCATGGGCCGGGGCGCCGACGCATTGCTGGTCGCCGTCGGACAGGGCTCGGCGGTGGTGGACGTGCAGGCTGACGGGGTGAGCCTCACGGAGGCGCGGCTGCAGGACGGCGGGCATTTCGCAACCGTCGAGTTGGACGGCGCGCCGGGGCGGCCGATACCCGCATCCATAGACGGCGGGATCGTGGACGAGCTGGCGCTGGCCACCGCCGCCTATCTGCTGGGCCTCATGCGGCGCGCCTTCGAGATCACGAAGGATTACCTCGTCACCCGCCGGCAGTTCGGCCAGGCGATCGGCAGCTTCCAGGTGCTCCAGCACCGCATGGTGGACCTCTACACCCAGATCGAGCTTGCGGCAGCCGCCGTCGCCCAGGCCGCGGCGCTGCTGGACGCAAAGGGCGACGCCGTCCTTCGCCGGCGCGCGGTGTCGCGGGCCAAGGCGCGGGCGAGCGATGCGGCCATGCTGGTGACGCGCCAGGGCGTCCAGCTGCACGGCGGCATCGGCTTCATGGACGAGGCGGACATCGGGTTGTACCTGCGCAAGGCGCTCGTGCTGTCCAACCTCTACGGCTCGCCGCAGGCCCATCGCCGACAGTATGCGGCGTCGCTCACCTGGGCGGCGGGCGTGGCGGCATGAGCGCCTACGAGATCGCCGCGCCCCATCCCGACCTCGCGCTCGCCGACGAGGACTTCCGCGACGAGGTACGCGGCTGGATCAGGGCGAACTATCCGCTCGACGTGCGCCACGCCACCCGGCGCGTCCCCTTCGAGCGCTCGCGCCCCTGGTTCGAGCGGCTGCGGGAGCGCGGCTGGCTCGCCCCCGGCTGGCCGGCCGAGCACGGCGGCATCGGCCTTTCGCCCTTCAAGCGGCTGATCCTGACCGAGGAGCTGGAGCGCTTCGGGGCGGTGCGCCTCAACGACATGGGCGTGATCATGGTCGGCCCGCTGCTCATGCTGCATGGGACCGAAGCGCAGCGCCGCCGCTTCCTGCCCAAAATCCTCACCGGCGAGCACCGCTGGTGCCAGGGCTACAGCGAGCCGAACGCCGGGTCGGACCTGGCAAGCCTGCGCTCCGAAGCGGTGCTGGACGGGGACGAATGGGTCATCAACGGCGAGAAGATCTGGACCACCCGGGGCGCCGACTCCAACTGGATGTTCGGCCTGTTCCGCACCAGCCGCGAGGAACGCAAGCAGGACGGCATCAGCTTCATCCTGGTGCCGATGGATGCGCCGGGCGTGAAGGTCCGGCCCCTGCCCGACATCGCCGGCGACGCGGAGCTCTGCCAGACCCTGCTGGAGAACGTGCGGGTCCCGCGGGAGAACCTGGTGGGCGCGCCCGGAAAGGGCTGGGAGATCGCCAACGCGCTCCTTCGCTTCGAGCGGATCGGCCTCGGTTCGCCCAAGCTCTCCGAATACGCCCTGGCGCTCCTCGGCGAGCTGATGGTGAAGACCGGCGGCTGGGCCAGGGAGGCGGTGCTGGACCGCTACGTCCAGCTCCGCATGGACCTCGAGGACCACTCCGCCCTCTACCAGCAGTTCGTCAGCCGCATGAAGGCGGGGGAGGAACTGGGCCCCGACGTCTCCATCCTGAAGATTCACCAGACCGAGCTCTACCAGCGCATCACCGACATGCTGGTGGCGGAGGCCGAGGAGGAAGCCGGTCTGCAGGGCTATCTGCCGGGCACGAGCATCGCGGTCAGCGAACAGTTCCTCTACGCCCGGCCGACCACCATCTACGGCGGCACATCCGAAATCCAGCGAACGGTGGTGGCGACCCGCGTGCTGGGCCTGCCCCGGTCCTAGCCGGAGAGGAGGCTATGCCGGCGAACCGTGACACGCTGCTCGCCCTCGGTGGCGCCGAGCGCCGCTTCAGCTACGCCAAGCGCGACACTCTGCTGTACGCGCTCGGATGCGGCCTGGGTTCGGACCCGTGCGACCCGCGCCAGCTGCGCTTCACCTATGAGAGGGACCTGCTGGCGTTCCCGACCCTGGCCTGCGTCCTGACCGCCGGCTTCGACACCCTGGCCGGCAGCGGCGTCGATTACGCCCGCGTTGTCCATGCCGAGCAGCGGTTGGAGATACACGCGCCCCTGCCCGTGGAAGGCGAGATCGCCGCCAGTTGGGCCGTCGACGAGGTGGTCGACAAGGGGGAGGGCCGCGGTGCGTTGATCACCTACCATGTCGATATCGCCGACCCGGACGGAACGCCGCTCGCCACCGTGCGCCGGACCGTCCTGGCGCGGGGCGACGGCGGCCTCGGCGGCCCTGCGGCCAGCCGGTTCGACCTCGCCCCCGTCCCGGGCCGCCCGGCCGACCGGGAGACGATCGTCGCGACCCTGCCCCAGCAGGCCTTGCTCTACCGTCTGAACGGCGACTTCAACCCGCTGCACGCCGATCCCGAGGCGGCTCGTCGCGCGGGCTTTCCGCAGCCCATCCTGCACGGGCTCTGCACCTTAGCCCTCGCCTGCCGCGGGGTGCTGGAGACCTGGTGCGACCTTGATCCTGGCCGCCTCCGCGCCTTGGAGGTGCGGTTCGCCGCGCCGGTGATGCCGGGGGAGAGCCTTCGCCTGCGCATGTGGCGTGAGCCGCAGTCGTCCACCATCGCCTTCGAGGCGGACGTCCTGGAGCGTGGGGTCACCGCGCTGAAGTCGGGCCGGGCGGTGCTGGCGTGACGGACGGCTGGGCGATACGGCAGGACAGCGGCGACGTCTTGCGCCGGTCCAGGAGAGCGTGCCGCCTTACCGCAAAGGCTCGGGGCGATCCTTTGCTCATAGCAGCTTCGTTTGATGACATCGGCAAAACTTATTAGAGCCGCGTGTCCGACAAGGTTAGGACTGCCGCAGCAAAGGATCGCCAGGCTCGTCGAGCACGAGGCCGTGGCGGCGACAGGGAGCGGATGGCGGGCGCCGAGCGGATAGCGCGTGATCGTGCCGCCCTCGCTCCCTCTCGTCCCCGAGCCGGAGAGGTTTCGATGAGCGAGTCCGCAGTCCTGACGCGGGAGGCCGCCCCTCCCCTTGCCGTGGAACCTGCCGCCCTGTCGGTCACCAAC
>CAXUCS010000047.1:0-11587 GCA_964249365.1 uncultured Caulobacteraceae bacterium
CGCTGGCCTCGCTCGCTCCGCCGGACGCCCTCGCCTGGGCGGGAGAGGCCGCCGCCGCCCACGCCGACTACCTTGCCTGGTCGGAGGTCGCCACGCCCCAGCCGGGCCTGGTGAACTTCGGCGAGGTGGTGGTCTGGCTGCGCGAGCGGCTCGAGCGGGACGCGATCCTCTGCAACGGTGCAGGGGGCTACGCCGCCTGGCTGCACCGCTTCTTCCGCTTCCGCGCGCTGAACGGCCATATCGCGCCCGCCTCGGCCACCATGGGCTACGGCCCGCCCGCGGCGGTGGCGATGAAGCGGCTGTTCCCCGAGCGGCGGGTCCTTTCCATCAGCGGCGACGGCGACTTCCTGATGAACGGGCAGGAGTTCGCGACCCAGGTGCAGTACGCCCTGCCCATCGTGAACCTGGTAGTCGACAACAGGAGCTATGGCTCGATCCGCCTTTCCCAGGAGCGCGAGTTCCCCGGCCGGGTGGTCGCCACAGACCTGCAGAATCCCGACTTCGCCGCCTACGCCCGGGCCTTCGGCGGCTGGGGCGCCACGGTGGAGCGCACCGCCGAGTTCGCGGACGCCTTCGAGGCGGCGAGCGCCTCGGGCCTCCCCGCCATCCTCCACCTGAAGGTCTCCACCGACTGCGCCCTGCCGGCCATGACGCTGCCCGAGGTGCGCGCGCGGGCGCTGGCGGCCCGGTGAGCGCCGGCGGCTTTATAAGGCCTGACCTGAGGCGGCCCGGCCTTCGCTTCACGATGTCAAAGACCCGGAGCCAAGCTGCCTCATGGCGCCTAGTCGCGCCAACTGACCCGTTGCCGCTTTGTTCCAGATTGAAGCCGCACCTACGACCTGGGCGGCCGCCCATCTCGACACCCGTCATCTCGAACGGCGCGCCCGCAGGGCGCGTCGATCCGGGACCAGCCGCGCCAACCTCAAGGCCGCCGGTCGCTGCGTCCACGAAAAGCGGCTTACGGGCTATAGACCGGCCCAGGTGAGGCGCTCTTCCGCTGCCACAACGTCGAGAGGCGTGCGGCTGGGTCCCGGCTCGCCGCTTCGCTTCGGCCGGGATGACGGAAGAGGTTGGAGGCGCCCGTCGGCGATCTGCCTGACCCGGGCTAGTACGCACTGCCGATCCCCTTGCCGACTCTCCTGGGCTGGGATCAACGTTTCTTAGGAGGCAGGAAATGGACCGCTCAACGACCCCACGTCATGCGCTGAGCGTGTTGCGAGCGTTAGGTGCGGGGACAGCGGTGGCGATACTGCTCACGCAAGTCTGGTTTCTTTGGCCGAGGCTAACCCAGGCCACATACCCCAACTCGGCCCATCTCATACCGACGGGCATGATAGTTTTTGTCGGTATCGGTGTGGTTCTGTTCTATGCTGTTTTGTGTTCTTTGTTTCTCGTCCCGACTTGGTGGGCGTTGGAGCGCCTGAATGTAGCGAATTGGGTGACGGCCGCCGTGCTTGGAGCAGGTTCTGCTATAGGTTGCCTCTTCGCAGACCGTGTGATGGGCCGCGGCGTTCTTTCCGAGGAGATGACGATCGGCGCAATAGGTGCGCTCTCGGGACTGGCGGCTTGGTTCGCAGGCCGTTCGAGGGTTATCGGCAGCGAACCACCCTTCATCCGCATTCCGCACGTCCGCTTCCGGGCGAGAAGCCCGAGGCGGACTGAATGGCGATGGCATAGCCGAGCGCGCCTGCGCTTTGGACCCTGAGTGGGCTTCTACCCGTCTACGCACAGTGATCTACGCGCTCGCGGCGATGCTCCGGAACAGCACGGCGCCGTCGGCGGAGCCGAGTTCGGGTTCGAAGGCGCGGTCGGGGTGGGGCATGATGCCCAGCACGTTGCCGCGCGCGTTCACGATGCCCGCGACGCCGCGGGAGGAGCCGTTGGGGTTGTCGAAGTAGCGGAACACGACGCGGCCTTCGCCCTCCAGGCGGTCGAGCGTGTCGGCGTCGGCGTAGTAGTTCCCCTCGCCGTTGCCGACCGGCATCACCGCCGTTCGCCGCTCGCCATAGGCGCAGGTGAAGCGGGTCTGGGCGTTCTCGATGCGCAGGCCGACGGGCTTGCAGACGTATTTCAGCCGGGTGTTCCGCAGGAGCGCGCCGGGCAGCAGCCCCGCCTCGCACAGCACCTGGAAGCCGTTGCAGACTCCCACCACCGCAACGCCCCGCTCCGCCGCCTCCACCACCGCGCCCATCACCGGCGAGAGCGCCGCCATCGCCCCGCAGCGCAGGTAGTCGCCGTAGGAGAAGCCGCCCGGCAGCACGATGAGGTCGAGGTCGTGCGGCAGCGTGCCCTCGCCATGCCAGGCCATCTGCGGGCGGCAGCCGGTGGAGCGCTCCACCGCCACCGCGCAGTCCCGGTCGCAGTTGGAGCCGGGGAAGACGATCACGGCGGCTCTCAACGCGCAGGCTCCTTCATGAAGGCCGTGAAGTCCGACCACTGCTCCAAGCGGAAGGCCCGGATGTCGCGGACCGAGGCGGGGAACCACGGCAGCGCTCTCAGGGCCACCATGGCCGAGGTCAGGTTGGCGAGGTCTTCGTTCTCGGAGATGCACACGCTGCCCTGGACGCCTCGGAACCCGAAGCGCCCGAGTGTCCGGGCGATCTCAGCGTAGGCTTGACTGACCCGGCGCGAGTGGTTGGCTTCCACGTCCGCGACGACGAGATCGAAGGCGACAGCGAACATCAGGTCGCCAGGGGATTTTCGAGAGCCTCAACCAGCGAGATTTCAGCCCGCTCTCCGGTCTTCAGCATCTCGATCGCGACACGATCGCCTTCGACGCCGAGCACCTCGTATTGCGGCCCGAACTCGCCAAACTGACGATATCGCGCCAAACCTTTAAAAGCGTCGTCCCGCCGGACCTCGGCCGCCTCCTCCCGCACCCCGTCCATCACGCGATCTCCAGTTTGTACCCTTCTATGACAGTGTTCGCGAGCAGGCGTTCGCACATGGAGCGCACCCGCGCCTCGGCCTTGTCGCGGGGCTCGTCGGCGATCTCGAAGGCGATGGTCTTGCCGACGCGCACCTCGGCGACGTCGTCGTAGCCGAGGCCGTGCAGGGCGCCCTCGATGGCCTTGCCCTGGACGTCGAGCACGCCTGGCTTCAGGAACACCTCGACCCTGACCTTCATGCTCCCTGCCGCATCAGGCGACGCCTCCCTCGATCACCCGCGGCATCTCCTTCATGATCCCCAGCCGGCGCGCGACTTCCGTGTAGCTCTCGATCACGTCGCCGAGGTCGCGCCGGAAGCGGTCCTTGTCGAGCTTCTCGTTGGTGGCGGAGTCCCACAGGCGGCATGAGTCCGGGCTGATCTCGTCGGCGAGCAGCACCTTGGCGAAGTCGCCCTCCCACACCCGGCCGTACTCGATCTTGAAATCGACCAGGGTGATCCCGACCGCGCCGAACATCCCCGAAAGGAAGTCGTTCACCCTGAGCGTCAGCGCCAGCATGTCGTCGATCTCCTGGGTGGAGGCCCAGTTGAAGGCGGTGATATGCTCCTCCGTCACCATCGGATCGTTGAGCTGGTCGTTCTTGTAGTAGAACTCGATGATCGAGCGCGGCAGCGCCTGGCCTTCCGGCAGGCCGAGACGGGTGGAGAGCGAGCCGGCGGCGATGTTGCGGCACACCACCTCCAACGGGATGATCTCCACCTCCTTGATCAGCTGCTCGCGCAGGTTCAGCCGCCGGATGAAGTGGTTCTGCACCCCGATGGTGTTCAGCCGTGTCATGACGTATTCGGAGATGCGATTGTTGATGACGCCCTTGCCTTCCAGCACCGCCTTCTTCTGGGCATTGAAGGCGGTGGCGTCGTCCTTGAAGTACTGGATCAGGGTGCCGGGTTCTGGCCCCTCGTAGAGGATCTTGGCCTTGCCCTCGTAGATCTTCTTGCGGCGGGTCATGGCTCGCTCCAGCGGAGGTCGCGGGATGCGGACACGGTGCGCATGATCCCGCGCTCACGGGTCCGGCCGCGATTCCCGGTTCATATAGAGGCAGACGCGCGGTGAAGGAATGCGCTTCCTCAAGCCTCCGCCCCGCAGGAACCGGCGCCTGCCGCGCGGCTTCCACCTGGCGTCACCGCAGGGACCCGCGACATGGAGCCGATCTTGAGGGCCCTGGCGATGGCGTTCGCCATGGGCTGGGCGATGCTATGGCCTCTGGTGTTGGGTTTCGCCCTGTCCGGCGCAATTCAGGCGGTGGTCTCGCGCCGCGAGATGGCGCGGCTCCTCCCCGACAGCCGCCCCGGCTCCATCGCGCGGGCCACCGCGCTCGGCGCGGCGTCCTCCTCCTGTTCCTACGCCGCGGTGGCGATCGCGCGCTCGGTGGTGAAGCGGGGCGGCGACTTCTCCGCGGCCATGGCCTTCGAGGTCGCCTCCACCAACCTCGTGCTGGAACTCGGGCTGGTGCTGCTGACGCTCCTGGGCTGGCGCTTCGCCGTGGCCAGCTGGGTCGGCGGCCTCCTGATGATCCCGATCCTGGTCCTCATCCTGCGGGCCGTCTTCCAGGGCGGACTGGCGACGGCCGCCCGGGCGCAGGCGGAGCGGGACGAGGCCGGGCGCATGGAAGGCCACGCGGCCATGGACATGGCGGTGGCGGAGGGTCCGCTCCTGCGCCGCCTTCTCTCCGCCGACGGGCTCACCGCCGTGTCGCACTTCTTCGTCATGGACGTGCTCTCGCTCTGGGTCGACCTCCTGGTGGGCCTCCTGGTCGCCGGGGCGCTGGCCGCCTGGGTCCCGGCGAAGCTCTGGGCGGGGCTGTTCCTCGGAGGCCATCCGGGCGCGGCCGCCTGGGCCGGTCCCTTCATCGGCCCGCTGGTGGCGGTGATCACCTTCGTCTGCTCGGTGGGGAACGTGCCGCTGGCCGCGGTGCTGTGGCGCGGCGGCGCAAGCTTCGGGGGCGTGGTCGCCTTCATCCTCGGCGACCTGATCGTGCTGCCGATCCTGGACATCTACCGGCGCTATTACGGCTGGCGTCCCGCCGCCGTGCTGGCCGGGGCGCTCTACGTCGCCATGGTCGCCGCGGGCCTTCTGACGGAGGGGCTGTTCCGCCTCGCCGGCCTGACGCCCCGCGCGCACGCGGCGTCGTCGGACGTGATGCGCCCGGCCGTCGGGCTGGACCCCACCACCCTGGCGAACGCCGTCGCCCTCGTCGCCGCGGGGCTCCTGGCGTGGCGCTTCGCCCGGACGGGCGGCCCCCGTATGCTGAAGATGATGAGCTAGACGGGAACCCGGCGTTGCCTGCGCAGCGGTTTTGCGGCATAGACCGGCCCCTCGCGGCGGCTTCAGGGCCGCCGCATCCGTTTCACGCACCCTCCTGCCGCCCCTACGAGACGTCCATGGCCGTTCCCAAGCGAAAGACCTCGCCCTCGCGGCGCAACATGCGCCGGTCGCACCACGCGCTGGAGGCCAACAGCTACGTAGAGGACAAGGATACCGGCGAGATGCGCCGCCCCCACCACATCGACCTGAAAACGGGCATGTACCGCGGCCGCCAGGTGCTGGAGCCGAAGGAGGACTGAGCTTCCGCCCAGCCCTGCCGTGAGACCGAGGCCTCCGCCCCAGCGTGGAGGCCTTTCTCGTTCGGGAGCGCCGCCGAGGCGGCCTACGGCCCGCCGCCGCCCGGGCGGCGGCCGGGATCGTAGTCCTGGGGCAGCATGCCGCCGCCTCGGCCGATGTTGCCGAGGAGCTGCTCCAGCCAGTTCAGCTGGCGGCCGCGGGTGGGGGTGGACTGCCTGTCATAGGCGACCTGATAGCCGTCCTTCAGCTGGAGGTCCTTCACCTCCGCCACCTTGTCGTCTTTGCTGAAGCTGATCGCCACCACCTCGCGGCTCTGCACGCGCGGCATGTAGTAGGCGTACTTCTCGGTCTTCTGGGTAATGTAGTACCAGACGTTCGGGTCGAAGGTCCCCTGGGTTGAGGGCGAGCCCAGCCGCAGCAGCACGGAGGAGCGCGTGTCGCCGACCTTGACCTCCCGGGGCTTCAGGTCGACCGCCTGGAAGCCGTTGGTGGCCATGGTGGGGGCGCAGGCGGCGAGCCCGGCGGCAAGGCCGGCGCAGGCGAGAAAGGCTCTGACGGGGACCATAGCGGCGGCGAACTCCGGCGCGCCGCGAGCGCTTCGAGCGGCGAGGGCTTTGACCTAGCGCCTGCGCACCCCTAGTTCAACGCGGGAGGCGGCCTGCCGATTGTCGCGGCGCCGCCGGCGCAAGGGGCGAGATGCTGCAGCGGTTGTTCAGGCGGAGGCCGGCGGTGGAGGCCGGGCGGGCGCTGTTTCGCGCGCTGGCTGCCCAGGCGCGCCAGCCGGTCTTCTACCAGCGGCTGGGCGTGGCGGACACGGTGGAAGGACGCTTCGAGCTTTACGTGCTCCATCTCGTCCTGGTGCTGCACCGGCTGAAGGGTGCGGGGCCGCAGGCGGCGGAGACCGCCCAGGCGACCTTCGACACCTTCCTGAAGAACCTGGACGAGGGGCTGCGCGACATGGGGGTTGGCGACCTCTCCGTCGGCAAGCGGATGCGCAAGCTGGGGGAGGCGGTGTACGGCCGCATCAAGGGCTACGACCGCGTGCTGGCGGAGCCCTCGCCGCAACCGGCGCTGGAGGAGATGGTGGCCCGCACCGTGCTGCAGGGCCGCGAAGCGGCGACCCACGCGGCGGCGCTGGCCCGCTACGTCCTGGCCACCGTCGCCGCCCTCGCCGCCGCGCCGCTGGAGGCGGTCCTACAGTCGCAGCTTCCATGGCCGGAGCCGGAGGATGGCTGAGCGCCCACTCCCCTGGTCGGTGAAGGTGCGGCTGCACGAGGTGCAGCGGGGCCCCCGCGAACTGCGGCTGGAGGCGGACGGCGACCGCCGCGCCGCCGTGGCCCGCGCACTGGACCTTGTAGACCTCCGCCGATTGGCCGCGGACGTGGAGGTTCGGCCCTGGCTGGACGGGGCGGAGGTCGTCGCCCGATGGGAGGCGGAGGTGGTGCAGACCTGCGGCGTGTCGCTCGATCCGTTCGATACAGGGCTGCAAGGCCGCTTCGTCGTGCGCGCGGTGCCGGCGGACAGCCCGGCCGCCGGTTCGGGCGAGGTCGAGGTGTCGCTCGACCCGCAAGCGGAGGACCCGCCGGACGTGCTGGACGGGGACGAGATCGACCTCGGCGGCTATCTCGTGGAACACCTGGCGCTGGAGATCGACCCCTTTCCCCGCAAGCCCGGGGTGGAGTTTGAACCGCCGCCGGCCGAGGCGCCGGCGTCCCCCTTTGCCGTGCTCCAGAAGCTGAAGCGCGATCCCTGAGCGCCCCGAGCATAGGGGCGGGCGTCCGTCGCCTACCCCTTCGCGTTCCGCTCGAGCGGGGCCGGCGGAGCGCCCGCTTGCATCGCCTACCCGCCACGCTATCGTCCCGGCGACCCCAGGACCCCTCGAGTCCGCGAAGGAAACGCCGGCCGCCCGTGTCCAGTCCGCTAGTGATCTCGATCGACGCGATGGGCGGGGACCAGGGCGCGCCGATCGCCGTGGCGGGCTGCGCCGCCGCACTGCAGCGCCTCGCCGGGCGTCCGCTCCGCTTCCTCCTCCACGGCGACGAGGGCCGGATCGAGCCGGAGCTCGCCCGCTGTCCCGCCGTGCGAGCCTGCGCGGAGGTGCGCCACACCGCCCAGATCATCACCAGCGACGAGAAGCCCACCGCGGCCCTGCGCCGTGGCAGGGGCTCCAGCCTGTGGAACAGCGTGGAGGCGGTCAAGCGCGGTGAGGCGGCCGCCGCCGTCTCGGGCGGCAACACCGGCGCGCTCATGGTCATCTCCCGCCAGCTCCTGCGCATGAGCGGCGGGCTGGACCGGCCGGCCGCGGTGGCGAGCTGGCCCACGCTGAGGGGGACCACCGCGGTCCTGGACGTGGGCGCCAACATCGAGAGCGACGCCGCCCAGCTCCTGGAGTTCGCCGTCATGGGTGCGGCCTTCCACGCCGCCGTCCACGGCGGGGGTCGGCGCCCGACGGTCGGGCTCCTGAACGTCGGCACGGAGGAGCAGAAGGGCCACGAGGACGTGCGCGAGGCGCACCGGCTCCTCCGCGGGGCCAGGCTCGACCTCGACTACAAGGGGTTCGTGGAGGGCGCCGACATCGCCGTGGGCACGGTGGACGTGGTGGTCACCGACGGCTTCACCGGCAACGCGGTCCTGAAGACCGGCGAGGGCATGGCGCGCTTCTTCTCCGCCACGCTCCGTTCCACCCTGACCTCCACCCCGATGGCCAAGGCGGGCGCGGTGATAGCGTCCGGCGCGCTGAAGGCGATGCGGGCCCGGCTCGACCCGAGCTCTGTCAACGGCGGCCCGCTGCTCGGCCTGAACGGGGTGGTGGTGAAGAGCCACGGGGGTGCGGACGCGGCGGGCTTCGCCAACGCCATACGCATCGCCGTGGACCTCGCGGGAAGCGACTACGCCGCGCGCATGGCCGCCGACATGGCGCGGCTGTCCGGCGCGCTGGAGGCGCTTCGCCGTTCCGCCCCGGCCGCCGTGGCGCTAGGGGCGGGGCTTTGAGCCTCATCCGCAGCGCCGTTACCGGCGTAGGGGCCTATCTTCCCGAAGAGGTGGTCAGCAATGACGACCTGGCCAGGCTGGTGGAGACCAGCGACAGCTGGATCCGCGAGCGCACGGGCATACTGGAGCGCCGCCGCGTGGCGGAGGGGCAGTTCACCTCCGACCTGGCGGTGGAAGCCGCGCGGGGCGCGCTGGCGAGCGCGGGCCGGACGGCCGCCGACCTCGACCTCATCATCGTGGCCACCACCACGCCGGACCTGACCTTCCCCGCCTGCGCCGCCATCGTGCAGAGGAAGCTCGGCGCCCCCGTGCTGCCGGCCTTCGACGTCCAGGCGGTCTGCTCCGGCTTCGTCTATGCGCTGTCGGTGGCGGACGGCTTCGTGGCGCGGGGCCTGTCCCGCTGCGCGCTGGTGATCGGCGCGGAGTCGATGACCAAGCTGATGGACTACACCGACCGGGGCACCTGCGTGCTGTTCGGCGACGGCGCCGGCGCGGTGGTGCTGGAGCCGCGGGACGGCGAGGGAACGGTGGCCGACCGGGGGCTGCTCGGCTTCGCGCTCCGCTGCGACGGCAGGAAGCAGGACCTCCTCTATGTGGACGGCGGCCCCTCGGCGACCGGCACGATCGGCCACCTGCGCATGGCCGGCCAGCAGGTGTTCCGCCATGCGGTGGTGAACATCGCCGAGGGGGTGGAGGCCGCCGCGGCCGCCGCCGGGATCGAGGTCGCCGAGGTGGACTGGTTCATCCCCCACCAGGCCAACATGCGCATTCTGCAGGGCGTGGCGCATCGCCTCGGCGTGGCGGAGGAGAAGGTGGTCTGCACGGTGGACCGCCATGCCAACACCTCGGCCGCTTCCATCCCGCTCGCCCTGTCCCACGCCATCGACGATGGCCGCATCAAGCCCGGCCAGCTCCTCCTGCTCGAGGCCATGGGCGGGGGGCTGACCTGGGGCGCCTGCGTGGTCAGGCTGTAGGCGGCGTTTCGTCCCGGAAGTCGTTGACTTGACCGGCTTTAGCACGCTGTGCACCATGCCGGCGGCGTGGGGGAGCGAACTGGATGGGGAACGGCGCGCTCACCCGGGCCGATCTGGCGGAGGCCGTGCACCAGGAGGTGGGCCTGACCCGCCAGGATTGCGCCGATCTCGTGGAACGCACGCTGGAGCTGATCGCCGAAGCGCTGGAACGCAGCGAGGTCGTCAAGCTGTCCGGCTTCGGCGTGTTCCAGGTGCGCGACAAGCGCGCGCGCATGGGCAGGAACCCCAAGACGGGCGAGCCCGCCGCCATCGATCCTCGCCGGGTCATCACCTTCCGCGCCTCCCAGGTCATGAAGGCGCGGGTGGAAGGCGCCCACCTGCCTCTCGCCGGCCTGAAGCTGGTGGATGGCGAGGGTTGAAGGGCGCACGTTGCTGAAGGGTCCGGACGCCTTCCGCTCGATCTCCGAGGCCTCCGACGAGCTCGGCGTGCCCCAGCACGTGCTCCGCTTCTGGGAGACCAAGTTCTCCTTCATCCGCCCCATGAAGCGCGCGGGCGGGCGCCGCTTCTACCGCCGCCAGGACCTGGAGGTGCTGCGGGGCGTCCGGGCGCTCCTTCACGACGAGGGCTACACCATCAAGGGCGTGCAGCGGCTGCACAAGGAGCAGGGCCTGCGCCGGCTGGTCGTCGCGGCGGGCGCCGAGCTCGATCCCGAGGCGCTGGCCGAGCTGGAGACCGCCGAGGCGGGCGCCGCGGATGAGCCGCCCTTCGGCTTGTCTCCGGACGTCCGCAACCGGCTGGAGGCGACCCTTGAGGCCCTGGCCGCAGCCAAGGCTGAGCTGGACGCGGCCCTGGCCGATTGAGCGTTGCGTCGGCGGCCCCGCCCTCTATAACGCCCGCGTCGTGTCGGAGCGTGGCGCAGCCTGGTAGCGCACTTGACTGGGGGTCAAGGGGTCGCAGGTTCGAATCCTGTCGCTCCGACCACGGGCTCTCTCCCTGACCGCCGGACCGAACTTGCAAGGCTGGATAACGACGGCGACGCCGATCCCATCGCCGTGATTTAAAGCCGCGTTAGCCTGCCTGCGCGATAAGCTCTTGCGATGAAGAGGGTATTGTAGGGTGATTGCCGAGTTTTTCAGAGATGAGACGGGCGCGACGGCGATCGAGTATGGTCTGATCGCGGCGCTGATCGCCGTCGTCATCATCACCGGCGCCAGCGCATTAGGCACGAAGGTCGGCGCCAGCTTCAATAAGGTCGCGTCCGGCATGACGGCGAGCTGAACGCTCCAGCGGAGAGCCCGCGCTAGATTGACCTCGTATCCGGTTTCGGCCAGGAGAGGCTGGCTCCCGCGGGAGAGACCGGGGCCAGCCCCGGCGCCGAAGGCGTAACCACCCCGGAAACGCTCAGGCAGAAGGACCGCGCGGGCTTCTGAACGCTGGAAAGAGCCCATCCGGGCTCGCCGAAGGAGCAGGGGGGCGCGACCGGTACCGCGCCGCCGAAATCTCTCAGGCTCGACGACAGCGGGGGCGACGGCGAGGCGCTAGCGTCTCACCGGACGCAACCTGTCGCGGAGCCCGACTTGGACACGGCCGAGACCCTCAAGCGCACCGCGCTCCACGCCGCCCACGGCTCCGCCTCCGGGCGCATGACGCCGTTCGGCGGCTACGACATGCCTGTCCAGTATCCGCTCGGCGTGCTCAGCGAGCACCGCTGGACGCGCGAGCACGCCGGGCTGTTCGACGTCTCCCACATGGGGCCGGGCTTCCTGACGCTTCGCGAGCGTACCGGCGACGCGGACGCGAACCATCGGGCGGTCGCCGCCCTGGTCGAGCCGCTGGTCTGCGGGGACATCGCCGGTCTGAAGCCGGGCGGGAACCGCTACACCCTGCTCCTGAACCCCGACGGCGGCGTCGCCGACGACCTGATGATCGGACGCCCCGCCGAGCCCGAGCGGCAGGGCGGCCTCTACATCGTGGTCAACGCGGGGACCAAGGACGCCGACTTCGCCCGTATCGCCGATGCGGCGGGCGGGCGGGCGACGCTGGAGCGCGCCGACGACGGCGGCCTTCTCGCCCTGCAGGGCCCCGACGCGGCGGCGGTGCTCTCCGCCTTG
>CAXUCS010000048.1:0-11508 GCA_964249365.1 uncultured Caulobacteraceae bacterium
CTGTACGACCTCCTCTGCGTCCTGGCCCACAACGACGACCCGCCGATCCCGGGGCTGGGCTCGGCCATCTTCCTGCACCTGGCCGCGCCGGGCTTCGCGCCGACGCAGGGCTGCGTCGCGCTGGAGTATGCAGACCTCAAGACGCTCCTGGCCATCGCCGGAGGCGGCGACCGCCTGGAGGTGGTGGAGAGCGCGGGTGCGGAGACGGCGGAGCCCGGCGCCTCAACCGGGCCCGTCGACGGTGACGCCGAGATCGCGGACCCGCCCGTCGGCGATTGAATAGCACCAGCCGTGCACGCTGAGCGCGGCGCCGGACGCCCAGGCCTCCTGCACGAACGGATGGGCGGCGACATTGGCCACCTGGCGATGCACGTTCAGTTCAGAAAGCCGGTTCACCCGCGCCCCCTCGTCCGCCAGGGCGTCTAGCTCGGCCGCATACGCCCGCGCCACCTCCCGCACCGGCGCAAGCCACCCGTCTATCCGACCGAGCTTCTGGTCGAGGAGTCCCGCCCGGATCCCGCCGCAGCCGTAATGGCCCACCACCAGCACGTGGCGCACCTTCAGCACCTGCACGGCATACTGCAGGGTGGCCAGGAAGTTGGGGTCCTCGGCCGGGCAGAGGTTGGCGACGTTGCGGTGGACGAACATCTGGCCGGGCTCGAGCCCCACGATCGCGTTGGCCGGCGCCCGGCTGTCGGAGCAGCCGATCCAGAAGTAGGGCGGGGCCTGCCCGGCGACCAGCCTTTCGAAGAAGCCGGCGTCCGCCTCGACCTTGGCCTGCGCCCAGGCGCGATTGCGCGCGAACAGGTCGGCGATGTCGGGCCGGTGCGCGTCGCACATGGCGTTCCTCCAGGCTGGCGCTTCCTGTAGCGGTCGCGATCGGCCGGTCAAAGCCACCGGTGTTACGGGCCTTTCACTTGCCAGGGCCTCGCAGGCCGGGCAGCCTGACCGCGGGGCTTGGAAGGGGGGCGCGTCATGCTGCAGGTCGACGAGCTGACCCACGTCTACCCCAACGGGGTGGAAGCGCTGAGCGGGGTGACGCTGCGGGCGGAGCGGGGGATGTTCGGCCTTCTCGGGCCCAACGGCGCGGGCAAGTCCACGCTGATGCGCTGCATCGCCACCCTGCAGCGGCCCACCGCCGGCCACATCCGCTTCGACGAGATCGACGTGCTGCGGACGCCGGAGCGGCTGCGCGCCACGCTCGGCTACCTGCCCCAGGACTTCGGCGTCTACCCGCGCGTGTCCGCGGAAGCCATGCTGGAGCACATGGCCGTGCTGAAGGGCCTGGCGGAGCCGAAGGCGCGCCGGGCGGAGGTGGAGCGGCTCCTGGAGCAGGTGAACCTCTACGGCGCGCGGAAGAAGGCGCTGGCCGGCTTCTCCGGGGGCATGCGCCAGCGCTTCGGCATCGCCCAGGCGCTGCTCGGCGGTCCCGGGCTCATCATCGTGGACGAGCCGACGGCCGGCCTCGACCCTGAGGAGCGCAACCGCTTCCTCAACCTCCTGGCCGAGATCGGCGAGAGCGTGGTGGTGATCCTGTCCACCCACATCGTGGAGGATGTCGCCGACCTCTGCCAGGCCATGACGGTGATCGCCGGCGGCCGCATCGTGCGCCAGGGCCGGCCCGCCGCGCTCCTGGCCGAGCTGGACGGCCGGGTCTGGACCAAGGTGGTGGACAAGGCCGCCCTGCCCGAACTCCGCGCCCGCTACGGCGTCATCTCCACCCGCCTGTCCGGCGGGCGCACGGTGATCCACGTCCTGGCCGAGCGCGACCCCGGCGACGGCTTCACGGCCCATCGCGGCGGGCTGGAGGACGTCTATTTTGCGAGCCTGCACGAGGCGCGAGGCCCGGCCCCGTCCCGGGCGGCCTGAGCCCATGTTCGCCGCCGTCGCAGGCTTTGAGTTCCGCTACCAGCTCAAGAACCCGGTGTTCTGGGTCGCCGGCGCCATCCTCTTTCTCCTGACGTTCGGCTCGGTGGCGAGCGACAACGTGCGGATCGGGTCCAGCGGCGCGGTGCACGCCAATTCGCCGAGCGCCATCGCCGCCACCTGCCTGGTGCTGTCGATCCTGTTCATGTTCGTCACCACCGCCTTTGTGGCCAATGTGGTGGTGCGCGACGACGACACCGGCTTCGGCCCGATCCTCTACGCCACCCGGCTGCGCAAGTTCGACTACCTCTACGGCCGGTTCCTGGGCGCTCTCACGGCGGCGGCTCTGTGCTTCCTGTTCATCCCGGCGGGCCTTGCGGTGGGCTCCGTCATGCCATGGATCGACCCGGAAAAGCTCGGGCCGTTCCGGCTGGACGCCTACCTCTACACCTACGCCGTGCTGGTGGCGCCGCCGCTGTTCCTGACCGCGGCGGCCTTCTTCGCGCTCGCCACCGCCACCCGCTCCATGATGGCGACCTATGTGGGCGTGGTCGCCTTCCTCATCGTCTACCTGCTCGCGACGGCGCTGGCGGCCAAGCCGCAGTTCCGCGTCGTCATGGCCTATGTCGAGCCGTTCGGGCTGGCGGCGTTCGGCAATGCGACACGTTACTGGACCGCCGGCGAGCGGAACACCGAACTGGTCCCGCTCGCCGGTGCGCTCCTGTGGAACCGCCTGATCTGGACCGGCGGGGGCGTCCTGGCGCTCGCCGCCGCCTATGGCCTCTTTCGCTTCGAAGCGACGCCGGGAAGGGTCAGGCGCCGCGAGAGGGGGCGCGCCGAAGCCGATGCACGCTCGCCCGTGGCCGACACCCCGATCGCCGCCGCATCAGACCAAGGGGTGAACACGCTGTCGCGGCGGAACGCGACCTGGCCACAGCTCCTGGCCCGCACCCGGCTGGACATGGGGCAGGTGTTCAGGAGTCCCGCCTTCTTCGTCCTCCTGGCGCTCGGCCTCTTCAACAGCGCCGCGGGGATGTGGTTCACCACCACCGACGGCATCTACGGCGACGACATCTACCCCGTGACCCGCGTCCTGATCGGCGTGCTCCGCGGCGCCTTCGTCATCATGCCGGTGGTGGTGGCGATCTACTACGCGGGCGAACTGGTGTGGCGCGAACGCGACCGGCGCACCGACGCGCTGGTGGACGCAACCCCGACGCCGGACTGGGTCTTCGCCGCACCCAAGATCGCCGCCATCGTGCTGGTGCTCCTGGCCATGCTGCTGGTCAGCGTCGCCGCGGCCGTCCTGGTGCAGCTCCTCCGCGGTTTCCCGCACCCCGAGTGGGGCAAGCTCCTCGGCTGGTACGTCCTGCCGGAGACGGTGGACGCGGCGCTGATCGCCGTGCTCGCCGTCTTCCTCCAGGCGCTGTCGCCCCACAAGTTCGTCGGCTGGGGCCTGATGGTGCTCTACATCGTGGCCACCATCACGCTGCCTAAACTGGGGCTGGAGCACAACCTCTTCATCTACGGCGCAGCGCCGGAGGTGCCGCTGTCGGACATGGACGGCCAGGGCATGGCCGGTCGGGGGCGCGACTGGTTCCAGCTCTACTGGAGCTTGGTCGCTCTGGCGCTCGGCGTCCTGGCCTGTGTGCTGTGGCGGCGCGGCGCCGACGTGCGGCTGCGACCGCGCCTCGCCCGCCTGCCCCATCGCCTGCTCGGACCCGCGGGCGCCCTCCTCGTGCTGGCGGCGATCGGCGCGACGGGAGCGGGCGGCTACATCTACCTCAACACCGTGGTCTGGAACCCCTACCGCACCGCGCTGGAGGACGAGCGCTACCTCGCCGACTACGAGAAGGCGCTGCTGCGCTACGAGACCGTGCCCCAGCCCAAGGTGGTGGACATCCGCCTGCGGGTCGACCTGCATCCCGACGGGCCGAGCGCCACCAGCCAGGGCGTCTACCGCTTCCAGAACAAGACCGCGGCGCCCATCCGCACGCTCCACGTGCGCTTCGACCGCGACCTCCGGGTGCAGGCGCTCTCGGTGGAGGGCGCGCGGCCGCTTCGGACCTACGACCGCTTCAACTACCGCATCTTCGCCTTCGACACGCCGCTGCAGCCGGGCGAGACGCGCTCGCTCAGCTTCAGGGGCTCCATCGGGCAGAGGGGCTTCCGCAACCGCGGCGACGACACGCTCACACCCGGCGGGGCCGAGCTGATCGTCCACAACGGCAGCTTCCTCGACAGCTTCGCGATCGCGCCGCTGATCGGCATGGACCGTACCGCGCTCCTGACGGACCGGGCCCGGCGGCGCAAATACCACCTCCCCGCGGACCTGCGGCCGCCGAAGCTGGAGGACGACGGCGCGCGGCGGTTCAACTTCATCACCCACGGGGCGGACTGGGTCACGAGCGACATCACCGTTTCCACCGACGCCGGCCAGACGCCCATGGCGCCCGGCTACCGCGTCGCCGACCGCGTGGAGGGCGGCCGTCACGTGGCGGAGTTCCGGGCCGAGGCGCCGATCCTGGACTTCTTCTCCATCCAGTCCGGGCGCTACGCCGTGCGGCGCACGGCCTACAAGGGCGTGGAGCTCAGCATCTACTACGACCCCGCCCACCCCTGGAACGTGGAGCGGATGACACGGGCGCTGAAGACCGGGCTCGACTACGACCAGGCCAACTTCGCTCCCTACCAGTTCCGCCAGGTGCGGATCATCGAGTTCCCGGACTACGCCCAGTTTGCGGAAAGCTTCGCCAACACCATCCCCTATTCGGAAGGGATCGGCTTCATCGTCGACGCCGACGACCCGGCCAAGATCGACATGGTCACCTACGTCACCGCCCACGAGCTCGGACACCAATGGTGGGGTCACCAGATCGCGCCCGCCGACATGCAGGGCGCCTCGATGCTGACCGAGACCTTCGCCCAGTATTCGGCGCTGATGGCCATGAAGCACCTCTACGGCCCCGACCAGATCAGGAAGTTCCTCAAGTTCGAGCTGGACAGCTATCTTCGCTCCCGTGGCTCGGAGGCGGTGGAGGAAGTGCCGCTGGAACGGGTGGAGGACCAGGGCTACATCCACTATCGCAAGGGCTCGCTGGTCATGTACCGGCTCCAGGACGAGCTCGGCGAAGCCACGGTCAATGCGGCGCTCAGAAAGCTCCTGGCCGACGACCGGCTCAAGGGACCGCCCTACCCGGCGTCCAAAGACTTCGTCGCCGACCTCAGGGCGGTCGCGCCGGCCGACAAGCAGCAGCTCATCACCGACCTCTTCGAGAAGATCACGCTCTACGACCTGCGCGCGGTGCACGCCTCGTCTCACCGGCGCCCGGATGGGCGCTACGACGTCGCCCTCGATGTGACGGGAAGGAAGCTTTACGCTGACGGTCAGGGCCGAGAGAGGGAGGCGCCGCTCCAGGAGGCGTTCGACATCGGCCTGTTCGCCCGCGAGCCCGGCAAGGCCGGCTTTGGGGCCAAGGACGTGATCGCGTTCAGACACCTGCCCGTGAAGAGCGGCCACCAGCGCTTCACCTTCACCGTCGATCGCGCGCCCCGCTTCGCCGGCGTCGACCCCTACAACAAGGCCATCGACAGGAACTCCGACGACAACCTAACCCCGGTCGGCTGATGACAGCCGACCGGGATCGCCGTCTCCTGAAAGCCGTCAGTCCTCGTCGCCCTCTTCCTCCTCAGCGTCCGCCTTGGTCTTGTTGGACACGCCGGGGTCTTCGGCCGGGGGTGCGTAGACGCTGAAGAGCTTGAGCGGCCCTTCGCCCTTGTTGATGATGTTGTGCTTGGCGCCTTCGGGGATGATGACCACGTGGTTGGGCCCCACCTTGCTCCTGTGGCCGTCGATCACGACCTGGCCCTCGCCGGAGACGAAGACGGTGGTCTGGTCGGCCTCGTGCGTCTCCTCGCCGATGTCCTCGCCGGGCTGGAGGTGCATCATGACGATCTGGACGTTGTCGTCGATGTAGGCCTCCTTCTGGAAGTAGGTGTTCTTCGCCACCAACTCGAACATGTCCTTGTTGAAGACCGCCACGGATCGTCCTCCTCGCTCGTTCACTCCATCAACGGGAGTCGGCGACCGGAAGTTCAGCGCCCTCCGTCGTCCGGAGAGGTGACCAACCGTCCCCTTGCCCGAAGCCGCCGGGGAGGCGATCTAAGAATCATGAACGCGCTCTCCCCCACGCCTTCCATCCTCGAGACCGCCGAGGTCGACGCCGCGGAGGCGCTGTCGATCCTCCAGGGCGCGCTCCAGGGCGCCGACGACGGCGAGCTGTTCCTGGAACGCTCGGAAAGCGAGATGCTGGTCTTCGACGACGGCCGGCTGAAGTCCGCCTCCTACGACTCCACCGAGGGGTTCGGCCTGCGCGCCGTCGCCGGCGAGAAGGCCGGCTACGCCCACGCGAGCGAGATCAGCGCCGCCGCCATCCGTCGCGCCGCAGACGCGGCCGCCCACGTCCGCCACGGCTATGAAGGCCAGGCCGCCGAGGCGCCCCGCCAGACCAACAGGAGGCTCTACGGCGAGCACGATCCTCTTGCCCACCCCGTCTTCGGCGACAAGGCGACGCTCCTCCAGGAGATCGACGCCTTCGCCCGCGCCCGCGATCCCCGGGTGAAGCAGGTCACCGCCTCCATCGCCGGAGAGCGGCGCGTGGTGGAGATCCTGCGCGCCGACGGGCGGCTGCTCCGCGACGTGCGCCCGCTGGTGCGGGTCAACGTCTCGGTCACGGTGGAGCGGGACGGCCGGCGCGAGACGGGCTCCTCCGGCGCGGGCGGGCGCAACAGCTTCCACACCTGGGTCGCGCCGGAGCACTGGCAGGCGCAGGTCGACGAGGCGCTCCGCCAGGCGCTGGTGAACCTGGACGCGGTCGCCTGCCCCGCCGGCGAGATGGACGTGGTGCTGGGGCCGGGCTGGAACGGCGTGCTGCTGCACGAGGCGGTCGGCCACGGGCTGGAGGGCGACTTCAACAGGAAGGGGATCAGCGCCTTCTCCGGGCGCATCGGCGAGCGGGTGGCGGCGCCCGGCGTCACCGTGATCGACGACGGCACGGAGCCGGGGCGGCGCGGCTCGCTCACGATAGACGACGAGGGCACGCCGACCGAGCGCACCGTGCTGATCGAGGACGGCGTCCTGGTCGGCTACATGCACGACCGCATGAGCGCGCGGCTGATGGGCATGGCCGCGACCGGCAACGCGCGCCGCCAGTCCTACGCCCACATGCCCATGCCGCGCATGACCAACACCGCCATGCTGGGGGGCGAAGCGACGCAGGCGGAGATGATCAGCTCCACCCGGCGCGGCCTCTACTGCGCCAACTTCGGCGGCGGCCAGGTCGACATCACCAACGGCAAGTTCGTGTTCCAGTGCACGGAGGCCTATCTGATCGAGGACGGCAAGGTGACCGCGCCGGTGAAGGGCGCCACCCTGATCGGCGACGGTCCCACCGCGCTGACCAAGGTCACCATGATCGGCGACGACTTCGCCTACGACCCAGGTATCGGCGTCTGCGGCAAGAGCGGCCAGGGCGTGCCGGTGGGCGTTGGCCAGCCCTCCATGAAGCTGAGCGGCCTGACGGTGGGCGGCACGGCGGTCGGCTGAGCGCCGCCACCCGTCAGAACCTGCGGCGGCCCTGCACGATGATGGCGTGGATCGCAGGGGTCAGCGGCGCGTAGCGGTCGCCGGAGGACACGAAGAGTGGGTCGTCCGTCCGCCCCGGATCGAACCCTTCCTCCGCCAGGGCGGCGGTCTTCAGCTTGAAGGTGCCGGTCGCCTCCAGCCCGCCGGTCAGCCGCAGGAACACCGGCCGGGCGTAGCGCGGCAGGCCCTGCGCCAGCGCCGATGTCAGGCCGTCTAGATCGAAGCCGTCGTCCACCGCCAGCGCCGCCATACCGGCCTTGCCCTCGCAGCCGGGCACGGCCACGCCGTACACCGCCGCGGCCACGACGCCCGGGCCGGCGCCGAGCACGCCGGCCACCTCGGCGGTCGAGACGTTCTCCCCCTTCCAGCGGAAGGTGTCGCCCACGCGGTCGACGAAGTAGAAGAAGCCGGCCGAGTCGCGCCGCATCAGGTCGCCGGTCCGGAACCAGGCGTCGCCGGGCTCGAACACGTCGCGCAGCACCTTGCGCTCGCTCTCGCTCCGCGAGGTGTAGCCCTCGAACCGGTTGGGGCCTTCGTCCCGCGCGGCGATCCGGCCGATCGCCTCGCCGACCTCGTCCGGGCCGCAGCGCTCACAGCGGCCTTCGCCATCGCGGAGCGGAAGGCCCGTCGCCGCGTCGCGCCGCACGATCGCGGCGGGGAAGCGGTGCGCCAGGAAGGGCGGCACGCGCCCGATCGCGCCCGGCCGGCCCTCCACATTGTAGAGCGAGAAGCTGCCCTCGGTGGCCGCATAGAACTCCAGCACGCGCGGGATGGCGAAACGATCCTGGAAGGCGGTCCAGACCTCTTCCCTAAGCCCGTTGCCGCAGGCCAGCCGCAGCCGGTGGGCGCGCTCCAGGGGATGGGGCGGGGCGGCCAGGAGGAAGCGGCAGAGCTCGCCGATGTACTGGAAGAGGGTGCAGCCGTGCGCCGCCACCTCCTCCCAGAAGGCGCCGGCGGAGAAGCGCTCGCGCACGAACACCGAGCCGCCGCCGAGCAGCACGCCGCCCACCGCCACCACCCCGCCGACGCTGTGGTACATGGGCAGGCAGTCGTAGAGCCGGTCGGCCGGCCCCGCGTCCATCATGCCGGCGAACCAGCCGCACCAGGTCAGGACGCGCGCATGGCTGACGTTGGCGGCCTTGGGCAGTCCCGTCGTGCCGGAGGTATAGATCAGGAGCGCCCGGTCGCTCCCGCCGGCGCCCGCCCCTTCCGCCGGCGAGAGGGAGGCCTCGCTTATCGCCCCGAGGTCCAGCCCCTCCGGCCCGAGCGGCCAAACGACGGGCGGGGCCCGCAGGGTGTCACCGACAGCGGCGTAGGCGTCGGCGCGGGCGGGCGCGAGCAGCAGCGCACGCGCGCCCGCCACCTCAAGCGTGTGCTGCAACGCCCCGCCTTCGAGCTGGGTGTTCAGGAGCGCCACCGTCGCGCCCGTACGACTGACCCCCGCCCAGCAGGCGAAATAGTCCGGGGCGTTGGGCGCCAGCAGCGCTATCACGTCGCCCGAACCGAAGCCCTGCTCCAGCGCCCAGCGGGTGTAGCGCCGGGCCCGAGCGGCGAGTTCGGCGAAGCTGAGGTCATAGCCGGCCGACAGGATGGCAGGGGCGTCGCCGAAGCGTTCGGCCAGCCCGTCCAGCACGGCCGCGAGCGTGCGGCCGGGGTCGGCCGTCAGCTGCGCGGTGAGCTTCAAGGCGCGCGCCCAGGCCTGGGAAACGCCCGCGCTCCCGCCGCCCCCGGTGTGCAGCGACGAGACGGCGACGCTATCCATGCGGCCGGGCGATTAAGTCCCGCGCAGGCCGCCCAAGGCTACTGGCCGTCGACCGGGACGACGGCGAGCAGCTTCAGCCGGAACACCATGACGCTGTCGGCGGGGATGGGGCCGTTGGCCTCGTCGCCGTAGCCGAGGCTCGGCGGCACGTAGAGCGTCCAGTCGTCGCCGGGCCGCATCAGCTGCAGGGCTTCGTTCCATCCCGGCACCAGCTGGCCGACCGTCATCACCACCGGTCCGCCGGCGTTGTCGGACGAGTCGAACACCGTCCCGTCCGTCAGCTTGCCGACATAGGTGACCCGCACCTGGTCGCCCAGACGAGGGGGCTCGCCCGTCGCGGGTCCCGACGCCTCCACCTTGTAGGCGAGGCCCGAGGCGGTGGTCTTCACGCCGCCCGCGGCCGACATCCTGGCCATGTAGGCGGCCGCGGGTTCGGGTGCGGCGGGGGCGAGCGACGGGGCGAGCAAAAGGGGCAGGGCCAGCACGGCCGCAAGGGTCGGTGTCGAACGCATCGCCTGCCGCTCTAACGCTCTCCGCCGCGCCGGTAAACACGGGGTGGTCCACCGCGACGCCACGTCTCTCCCATGAACCGTAGCAGCGCTGTCGAGTTGAAGGGCTGTACCGGGCCGCCTCCGCCGCCGCCAGGTTCGGAGAAGTCGCCATGACCGCCGTCCCTCCCCCGATCGACGACTCCCACCTGATCGCGTCGGGGGCCCTGTCGGGCCAGACGCTGTTCGACCGCGCGGGCGACAAGCTGGGCGTGATCAAGGAGTTCTACATGAACCGGGTCACCGGCCAGGTGGAGTTCGTGGTGGGAGCCACCGGCGGCTTCCTGGGCGTGGGCGAGAAGTTCCACCCGCTGCCCTGGGCGCTCCTGCGCTACAACACGACACCGGAAGGCTATGTGGTGCTGGCCGGCAAGACCGACATCCGCGACGCGCCCGCCTACGATCGCGACCAGCTCAACAGCCCCCGTTACGGCTGGGGCGACCAGGTGCAGCGCTACTTCGCCGGGCTGAACCGCACGGCCGATCGGCCCTGAAGTCTCAGCCGCGACGACGGCGAAGCCAGCCGAACACGCCGCCGGTTTCGCAAGCGGCCTCGTGCGGGAGGACAGGCAGGGCGTCCATGGCTTGGGCCCTGGCCCTCCAGGACGTCGCCTGCTCCTGCAGACGCACCTTGTCGCGACCGTAGGAGACGATGGCGGCGAGCCGGTCCGCCTCCTCCGCCATGGCCCGGCAGTTCTCCGCAGTCGACATCGGCCTCTCTCCGTTCGCCCTTCAATGCGCTACGGAGGACGACGGCGCCCGCGTGGACGAGCGCGCCCTCCAGGTCCTCGCGACCGAGGCCGCGAAGACACGCTAACATCCCTGGAGGGGGAGAAAGCCTGGGCAGGGTGAAGCAAGGGTAAAGGCCCAGGCGCGCTTGCAGGGCGCGCCCGGGCCGAGGCGCGGCTTAGGCGGAGACGCCCGCCTCGCCCAGCCACTCCAGGATCTTGGACTTTGGCATGGCGCCGACCTTCATGGAGGCGAGCTGGCCGCCCTTGAAGAGCATGAGCGTCGGTACGCCGCGCACGCCGTAGCGCGAGGGCGTGGTGGGACTGTCGTCGATGTTGACCTTGGCCACGGTCACCTTGCCGGCCAGCTCCTCGGAGATCTGGTCCAGCGCGGGCGCGATCTGCTTGCAAGGGCCGCACCACTCCGCCCAGAAGTCCACCAGCACAGGCTGCTCGGACCCCAGCACTGCGGTCTCGAAATCGGCGTCGCCGACCTTCACCGTGCTCATCGAACCCTACTCCATCGGACGGGCGGCCCGCGGGAGGCGGGCCGTCGCGGTTGCAGCATGTAGCCCCGGCCCGGGCGCAATCAAGCGTCAGCCCCGCCCGGGCGCCAGGCGGGCCAGCGCCTCGGCCATCAGCTTTTCTGGCACGGGGGTCAGCTTGGGTCCGTCCGTCCAGACGAGCGCCGCCTCCACCCGCCGCCCGGGGAAGACCGAGCGGAGCACGGCGGCGTAGAGCGCCATCTGCGTCAGGTAGGCTCCGTCGGCGTCCTCGGTCCGGTCGGGCGAGGGCCGGTTGGTCTTGAAGTCGACCACCAGCACGCGTTCCGGCGTGACGCAGAGCCGGTCCACCCGGCCGGCGACGCGCAGGCCGGGGGGCAGCTCCGGCGAGGTCCCCGCCACCGCCGCCTCCGCCCGCGAGCCGGGCGCGAACACGGCGGCGAAGCGCGGGTCGTGC
>CAXUCS010000049.1:0-11387 GCA_964249365.1 uncultured Caulobacteraceae bacterium
GCTGGAGGGGGAGGGCGGCCGCGTCTCGGGCGTGCGGCTCGCCGACGGCGGCCTTGTGGAGTGCGACGCCGTGCTGGTCGGCGTGGGCGCCGTGCCCAACCAGGAGCTGGCGGAAGGTGCGGGGATCGCCTGCGGCAACGGCGTGGTGGTGGACCTCGCCGCCCGGACCTCCGACCCGCACATCCACGCCATCGGCGACTGCACGGAGCGGCCCTTCCCGTTCTACGGGACGCGAGGGCGGCTGGAGAGCGTGCCCAACGCGCTGGAACAGGCCCGCCAGGCCGCGGCCGACCTCTGCGGAACCAAGCCCCCGGCGGCGGAGATCCCCTGGTTCTGGTCCGACCAGTTCGACCTCAAGCTCCAGATCGCCGGCCTGCCGGTGGGAGCGGCGAGGACGGTGGTCCGGGGCGAGCCCTCCACCGCCCGCTTCGCGGTCTTCCACCTCAGCGCGGCCGACGAGGTTCAGGCGGTGGAGGCGGTCAACGCCGCGCCCGAGTTCATGGCGGGTCGCCAGCTGATCGGCTCCAGGAAGCCGGTCGACGCCGAACGCCTCGCCGATCCCGCCGTGTCGATGAAGGAGGTGGCCCGTGCGGCCTGACGCCGTATCGGCTCAGGTGAAGACCTGGCTGAGCCAGCGGGTCACGAGCGCTGGCCGGTCGGCGCCTTCGATCTCCACCTTCACATCGGAGCCGAGCTGGAAGCGGCCGGAGCCCTTGTCGTCGACCGTGGCTAGGGTGAAGGCCCCCCGCACGCGCGCGCCGGAACGGACGGGCGAGATGAAGCGCAGCCCTTCCATGCCGTAGTTCACGCGCATCTTGACGCCCGCCAGCGGGGGAAAGGGCGAGTCCGCCGCCATGCGGCTGAGGAGCGAGAGCGTCAGGAAGCCATGGGCGATCGTCCCGCCGAAGGGCGTACCGGCCGCCCGCACCGGGTCGACGTGGATGAACTGGTGGTCGTCCGTCACCTCGGCGAAGCTGTCGATCATGGCCTGATCGACCACGATCCAGCCGGAGGTCCAGGCTTGGCCTAGCTGGGTTGCGAGCTGGTCGGAGATCGTCAGGGCGTCGGCCGAGCTGTCCATGACAGGAAACCTATCGGCTGACGCCGCGCCGCCGCAAGGGCCGCACCGCCTGCCTTAGGCGGCCGCCTTGACCCGCTTGCCCTTCTTGCCGCCCGGCGCGATCTGGCTCGGGCGCGGCGCGCCCTGCTTCGCCCGGTCGAGCACGAAGCGGGCGTAGTCGTCCATGTCTCCGTCGAAGGGCCGCACCCGCCCGTCCGCCGCCAGCCACAGCCGGTCGGCCACCAGCTCCATCAGCGAGCGGTCATGGGTGATGAGGATGACGGCGCCCTCGTAGTCGTTCAGCGCGTCCAGCAGGGCCCGCCGGCTGTCGATGTCCAGATGGTTGGTCGGCTCGTCCAGGATGAGCAGGTGGGGCGCGGCCATCGCCACCAGGTTCAGGAGCAGCCGCGCGCGCTCGCCGCCGGACAGGTCGGCCACCGTGGTCTCCTGCTTGTCGAAGCCGAGGCCGAACTGGGCGAGGCGAGAGCGGCGCGAGATTTCCGACGCTTCCTTCATCTCGCGCCGGATGATCTCCAGCGGCGTGTCGGCGGGGTCGAGCGCCTCGATCTGGTGCTGGTGGAACCAGCCGACCTGGATGCGGCGCTCACGGTGCATGCGCCCGCCGGTGGTGGCGAGCGCCCCGGCGATCATCTTGGCGAAGGTCGACTTGCCCGCCCCGTTGACGCCGAGCAGTCCGATGCGGTCGTCCACGTCGAGCCTGAGGTTCAGCTCCGACAGGATCGGCGGACCGCCGTCGTAGCCGACCGAGGCGCCTTCCAGGCTGACGAGCGGCGGGGCGAGCGGGCGCGCGGGCGAGGGCAGGACGAAGGGCGCCACGCGGTCCGACGCGCTCTCGGCGATGGGCGCCAGCTTCGCCAGCCGCTTGACCCGCGACTGGGCCTGCGCCGCCTTGCTGGCCTTGGCCTTGAACCGGTCGATGAAGCTTTGGAGATGCGCCCGTTCCGCCTCCTGTTTCACCCGGGTGGCGGCCTGCAGCCGGGTCTTCTCCGCCAGCCGTCGCTCGAAGTCGTCGTAGCCGCCGGTGTAGAGCTCCAGCTTGCCGCCGACGACGTGCAGGATGAAGTCGACCGAGCTGTTCAGGAGCTCGCGGTCGTGGCTGATGATCAGCGCGGAGTGCGGATACTTCTTCAGCCGCGCCTCCAGCCACAGGGCGCCTTCCAGGTCGAGGTAGTTGGTCGGCTCGTCCAGGAGCAGGAGGTCGGGTTCGGCGAACAGCGCCGCAGCCAGCGCCACCCTCATGCGCCAGCCGCCGGAGAACTCGCTCATTGCCCTGGAAAGGTCGGCGGTGGAGAAGCCCAGCCCCGCTAGGATTTCCGCGGCGCGCGCAGGGGCGCGGTCGGCGTCGATCTCGATCAGTCGGCCCCAGATCTCGCCCATGCGTTCCGGCTCGGCAGTCTCCAGCTCGGCGTAGAGGGCGCTGCGTTCCCCGTCGGCGGCCAGGATGGTGTCGAGGAGCGAGACCGGCGTGGCGGGGTGCTCCTGGGCGACGGAGGCGAGGCGTGCGGCGCGTGGCAGCTCGATCGCGCCCCCGTCAGGCTGCAGCTCGCCCGTGATCAGCTTGAAGAGGGTGGACTTGCCCACCCCGTTGCGCCCCGCCAGACCCACCTTGGCGCCCGGCGGCAGGGCGACGCTGGCGCCGTCGAAGAAGCGGCGGCCCCACGCGTTGAAGACCAGCCCCTCGATCTGCAGCAAGGACGTTCGCTCCGGGAAGGAAGGGCCGCAGAGCCTATGGCAGCCTGGCCGTGTCGAGCGACCGTTTAGGCGCCGAGCCTGCCCCGCACAAGGCTCGGCGTCACACCGAAAAGCCTGCCGGGCGCGACGGAGCACCGGTGGGTTAGGCACGCCCGGCTCTCCGGACCGGGAGCGCGAGGACGGCCTTTACGCCGGCTTTATGCGGTCGTCGCGCAAGACGTATCGATCCTTGATGCTTCCATCGGCGATGCTCGCGGCTCCTTCGACGGGGTGTGGCGTGGGCGATTTCATCTATGTGGCGCTGGGGGCCGTGCTGTTCGCGGTTCTTGGCCTGTACGGCTCCTGGCTGCGGGGCCTCTGACATGGTCGCGCTCGTCTACGCCGTCGCAGCCCTGGCGATCGGCATCTACATGGTCGCGGCGCTGATCCGGCCGGACAGATTTTAGCGGACGGCGGGAACGATGAACTGGCGAGGGTGGGCGGAGATCGCCTTCACGCTCGGCCTGACCGTGGCGCTCGGTTGGCCGATCGGACTGTACATGGCGCGCGTCTGGGAGGGTCGGCGGACCTGGCTTGATCCCGTGCTGCGACCCGTCGAGAAGGTCTTCTACGCCGCGGCCGGCGTGGATCCGGCCAAGGGCCAGGGCTGGGTCGCTTATACGGCGGCCTTCCTGGCCTTCAACGCGGCGGGTTTCTTCGCCCTTTACGCCATCCTGCGCGGGCAGGGCCTGCTGCCGCTCAACCCCATGCACTTCGCCGGCATGAGCCCGCACCTCGCCTTCAACACGGCGATGAGCTTCGTCTCCAACACGAACTGGCAGAGCTACAGCGGCGAGTCGACGCTCTCCAACCTCAGCCAGATGGCCGGGCTGACGGTGCAGAACTTCGCCTCCGCCGCCGCCGGGATCGCGGTGGCGGCCGCGGTCGCCCGCGCCTTCGGCTCCAACCGCGGCGCCACCATCGGCAACTTCTGGGCCGACCTCGTCAGGATCACCCTCTACATCCTCCTGCCCGTTTCGCTCGTCTTCGCGCTGCTGCTGGTGGCGTTGGGCGTGCCGCAGACCCTGGCCGCCCACGTGGACGCCCAGACGATGGAGGGTGCGAAGCAGGGCATCGCGCTCGGACCCGTCGCCAGCCAGGAGATCATCAAACAGTTCGGCACCAACGGCGGCGGCTTCTTCGGCGCCAACTCCGCCCATCCGTTCGAGAACCCCAACGGATGGTCGAACCTCATCGAGGAGGTGGCGATGAACGCGTTGAGCTTCGGCTGCGTGGTCGCCTTCGGCGTGGTGGCGCTGGCCAGGAAGGAGGCGCGTGCGCTCCTCCTCGCCATGGTGGTGATCCTGGCGGCCGCCGCCTCGGTCATCTACGTCTGCGAGACCCGCGCCACCCCGGCGCTCGTCCACGCCCATGTCGCAGCCGCCGCGCCGAACATGGAGGGCAAGGAGGTGCGCTTCGGCGCGGCCTCCACCGCGGTCTGGACGGCGGAGACCACCGGCGCCTCGGACGGCGGGATCAACGGGCAGATCGAGAGCTTCACCCCGCTCGGCGGCGGCATGGCGCTCTTCATGATCAAGCTCGGCGAGATCCTGCCGGGCGGCGTGGGCTCGGGGCTCTACGGCATAGTGGTCATGGCGGTGATCGCCGTCTTCATCGCGGGCCTGATGGTGGGCAGGACGCCCGAGTACCTCGGCAAGAAGATCGAGGCGCGGGAGGTCAAGTACGCGGTCCTCGCCACCCTCATCCTGCCGGTCGCGATCCTCGGCTTCGCGGCGGTGGCGGCGATCCTGCCGGCGGCGCTGAAGACGGTGTCCGCCTCCGGGCCGCACGGCCTGACGGAGATCCTGTACGCCTACTCCTCGGCGGCGGGAAACAACGGTTCGGCCTTCGGGGGTCTGAACGCCAACACGCCCTGGTGGGACGTGACCCTGGGCATCGGCATGGCGCTCGGCCGCTTCGCCTACGCCGTGCCGGTGCTGGCGCTCGCGGGGAGCGTCGCGGCCAAGCCGAGGCTCAAGCCCACCGCCGGCACCCTGCCCACCGACGGGGCGCAGTTCGTGGGGCTTCTCCTCGGCGTCATCCTGATCCTCGGCGGGCTGCAATACTTCCCGCCGCTCGCGCTGGGCCCGATCGTGGAGCACTTCCAGATGCTCCACGCCCTGGCCCGCTGACCCTCATACGCAAGGTCTCCCCGACATGCCTTCCGCCATGGCGATGGGCGGGTCCCAGCAGGCGATGCTGGGACGCGCCGCCCGCGACGCCTTCGTCAAGCTCGACCCCCGCAGGCTGACGGGCAATCCGGTCATCCTGGCCACCGAGGTGGTGGCGGCGCTCGCCACGCTCTCCACCGTCGAGGCCGTCTTCAGGCATCAGTCGGCGCTCTTCCCCGTCCAGATCGCGCTGTGGCTCTGGGCCACCGTTCTGTTCGCCAACCTGGCGGAGAGCGTGGCGGAAGGGCGCGGCAAGGCGGCCGCCGACAGCCTGCGCGCCGCCCGCGTGGACACCAAGGCCAAGCTGATCGTCGACCCGTCCACCGGCACGGTCGTCCCCACCCCCGCCAGCAAGCTGGAAGTCGGGCAGCTCATCCTGGTCGAGGCCGGCGACATGATCCCCGCCGACGGCGAGATCATGGAAGGGGTGGCCAGCGTCAACGAGGCCGCCATCACCGGCGAGAGCGCGCCCGTGATCCGCGAGTCCGGGGGCGACCGGTCCGCCGTCACCGGCGGGACCACGGTGGTGAGCGACTGGATCAAGGTCCGCGTCACCGCCGGGGCGGGTTCGAGCTTCCTCGATCGCATGATCGCCATGGTGGAGGGGGCCGACCGCAGAAAGACCCCCAACGAGATCGCGCTGGCCGTGCTGCTCGCCGGCCTGACGATCGTGTTCCTGATCGTGGTCACGACGCTGGTGGGGCTCGGCAGCTACTCCGGCGTCCGGCTCGAGCCGATCGTGCTCGGGGCCCTGTTCGTCTGCCTGATCCCCACCACGATCGGGGGGCTGCTGTCGGCCATCGGCATCGCCGGCATGGACCGCCTCCTGAAGTTCAACGTCCTGGCGACCAGCGGACGGGCCGTGGAGGCGGCGGGCGACGTGGACACGCTGCTGCTCGACAAGACCGGCACCATCACCTTCGGCAACCGCATGGCGACCGAGGTCATCCCCGCCCCGGGCGTGCCCGAGGCCGCAGCGCTGCGCGCCGCCCTGATGGCCTCCCTCGCCGACGAGACGCCGGAAGGCCGCTCCATCCTGGAACTCGCCCGCGAGAAGGGCCTGGAGATCGAGCAGCCGCAGGGCGCGACCGCCATCCCCTTTACCGCCACCACGCGCCTGTCCGGCCTGGAGGTCGAGGGCCAATCCTGGCGCAAGGGCGCGGTGGAGGCGGTGATCCGCCATCTCAAGCTCGACCGCACCATGGTCGCCAAGGAGGTGGACGCGGCGGTGGACCGCATCGCGCGCTCCGGCGGCACGCCGCTGGCGGTGGCGGAGGGCGACCGGCTGGTCGGCGTCATCCACCTGAAAGACGTGGTGAAGCCCGGCGTGAAGGAGCGTTTCGCCGACCTCCGCCGCATGGGGGTGCGCACCGTGATGATCACCGGCGACAACCCCGTCACCGCCGCCTCCATCGCCTCCGAAGCCGGGGTGGACGACTTCCTCGCCGAGGCCACGCCTGAGGACAAGCTCCGCATGATCCGCGAGGAGCAGGGGCGGGGGCGGCTGGTCGCCATGTGCGGCGACGGCACCAACGACGCCCCGGCGCTCGCCCAGGCCGACGTCGGCGTCGCCATGCAGACCGGCACCCAGGCCGCGCGTGAGGCGGGCAACATGGTCGACCTCGACAGCGACCCCACCAAGGTCATCGAGATCGTGGAGGTCGGCAAGCAGCTCCTGATCACCCGGGGCGCGCTCACCACCTTCTCCATCGCCAACGACGTGGCGAAATACTTCGCCATCATCCCGGCCCTGTTCGTCGTCTCCCTCCCGGAACTCAAGGCGATGAACATCATGGGCCTTTCCAGCCCGCAGAGCGCTATCTTGTCGGCGGTGATCTTCAATGCGCTGATCATCGTGGCGCTGATCCCGCTCGCGCTTCGGGGCGTGAAATACCGTGCGGTGGGGGCGCAGGCGCTCCTGACCCGCAACCTCCTGATCTACGGGCTCGGCGGCATCGTCGCGCCCTTCATCGGCATCAAGGTCGTCGACCTCCTCGTCTCCACCCTGCATCTCGCCTGAGGCGCCGCCATGCTCTCCCAGCTCCGCCCGGCGCTCGCCACGATCGCCCTCTTCATCCTCCTGACCGGGCTCGCCTACCCCCTCGCGGTGACGGGGATCGCCCAGCTGGTGCTGCCGCACCAGGCGAACGGCAGCCTGGTCACAGCGTCCGGAGGCGGGGTCGCCGGCTCCGAGCTGATCGCCCAGGGCTTCACTCGCCCGCAGTACCTGCACCCGCGCCCCTCGGCCGCCGGCTCCACCGGCTACGACGCGACCAGCTCCGCCGGCTCCAACCTCGGTCCCATGGACCCCAAGCTCGCCGCTGCGGTGAAGGCCGCCGCCGACACGCTGCACAGGGAGAACCGCGACGGGATCGTTCCCGCGGACGCGGTGACGCAGTCTGGCTCAGGCCTGGACCCGGACGTCTCGCCGGAGAACGCCGCCTTCCAGGCGCCGCGGATCGCCCAGGCCCGGCACGCCTCCCCCGACGCGGTCATGGCGGTGATCGCCGGCGCCACCCGCGGCCCGGCGCTCGGCTTCCTCGGCCAGCCGCACGTCAACGTGCTTGCCGTCAACCGCGCGCTCGACCGCCGCCTGCCCGTCTCCGCTCGCTGATCCCTCCGCCTCCAGCCCAACCGCCGCCAGGACCCCGTCATGCCTCACAACGCCTTCATAGCCGTTCTCCTTTGCGGGACGGCGGCGCTGTCGCTCGCCCGCCCGGCCGTGGCGGCGCCTGCCGACGCCGACCCGGTGGTCGTCCAGACGACGCCGGACGGCGACGCCCAGCCCGACAAGGGCGCGTCCGGCAAGGGCGGGGTGGGCGCCTCCACCACCTCCGGCGCGGCCAGCGCCCCCTCGGTCACGTCCGAGAGCCTCGGGACCAACCCCCTGATCCGCTTCTTCAACTACCAGAAGGACGAACTGGGCCAGTCCTCCTCGCCCATCAGCGACCCGGACGCGCCGCCGTCGCGCCGCGACGGTTGGACGCCCGCGCCGGAGTCGAGCCCGCCCATGCCCTTCACGGAGTGGTCCTACGGCGGGGCGACGAGCCTCGGCGTCAACCGGCCGAGCTCAGTGGACAGCCCCCTCATGACCGCCATCGGCCAGACCGGCCTCGGCAAGCTGATGAACGACGCCCACATCCAGGCCTACGGCTGGGTCGACGTGGGCGCGAACCTGTCCACCAGCGGGCACAAGGAGGGCAACTCGCCCGCCGCCTACGACTTCAATCCGAATACGGTACAGCTCGACCAGGCGGTGCTCTACCTTGAGCGGACGCCGGACACGGTGCAGACCGACCATATCGACTGGGGCTTTCGCCTGTCGGGCATCTACGGCACCGACTACCGCTACACCACGTCGTACGGCCTCTTCAGCTACCAGCTCCTGAAGAAGAACCGCACCTACGGCTACGATGCCCCCATGGTCTATGCCGAGCTCTACGTCCCCCAAGTCGCCGCGGGCCTCTTGATCCGGGCGGGACGCTACATCTCGCTACCTGACATCGAAGCGCAGCTGGCGCCTAACAACTACATGTATTCGCACTCTCTCACCTATACCTTCGACAACTATACCAACACGGGGGTGCAGGGAACGCTGGCGGTGAACAAGAACCTGTTCCTGCAGTTCGGCGTATCCGTCGGCAGCGACACGACGCTGTGGAACTCGGGTGAACACCTCACCAACCCGGACCCGAACCCGCTGTTCCCCGGCAAGACCTTCCTCAAGGATCCGGGCGCGAGACCCTCCTACACCGGCTGCATCCGCTACCAGACCGACAGCGCCAAGGACAACATCTACTTCTGTGCCGATGCGATCAACTCAGGCACTTGGGGCTACAATAACCTGCAATGGTATGGTGTTACCTACTACCACAAGTTCAACGACAAGTGGCATATCTCGTTTGAGACCTACAACCTGCACGAGAACAACGTGCCGAACTTGAACAACTCGATCGCCCAGGCGGCGCTCGCCAACGGCGGCACGCCCTTCTCTACGCCCGCCTTCAAGTTCAACGCACCCGACGCCGCCTATTGCAAGGACGCCGCGACGCTGAAGTGCACCGCCACCGCCCAGTCGGCGCTGCTCTATACGAACTACCAGTTCTCACCGCTCGACAACCTGTCTCTCCGCACCGAATACTATAACGACATGCAAGGCCAGCGTACCGGCACGCCGACCGAGTATGTAGACGTGGCGCTCGGCTGGCAGCACTGGCTGTCGCCCCAGATCGAGCTCCGGCCCGAGGTCGCCTTCTACTCCTCCCTTGAGCAGAAGGCCTTCAACGGCGACTCGGCGGAAGCGCTGGGGGGGACGCGCTACCACGAGCTGGTGCTCTCCGGGGACGCCATCGTCCACTTCTGAGGGGGAGGCGCCGCCACCTTTGCACGCCCAGCCCGTTGTGAGCGCCGTGGGAGGAGCCTCATGGCGCTCGGCGGAACGGCGGGTTGGGTGTGCTCGGCCGCCGCCTGCCTCGCGTGGGCGTCCGTGGCCGTCGCGCAGGTCGCACCCGCGGAGCCGGCGGGCGCGGGATCGCTCAGCCCGATCTGCACCGACCGCCCCACCAAGGCCAACTACGCCTGTACGGTGGACGCCGGGCACGTCCAGTACGAGGCGGACGTGGTGAACGCCAGCTTTCTCAAGAACGATGGCGCGACCACCGACACGGTGCTGGTCGCGAACCCGACGCTCAAGTACGGCGTGAGTTCCGACCTTGACGTGGAGGCGAGCATCGCCGCGCTCGACACCGTGCGCACGCACGTGGAGGACGGCCCCACGCGCACCCTGGCCGGCCCCGGCGACCTCTACCTGCGTCTCAAGTACGAGTGGGTGAACCAGGGATCGAGCGGACTGCAGGCCAGCGTCATACCCTATGTGAAGGCGCCGACCGCACGACCGGGAATCGGGAACGGCTCGGTTGAGGGCGGAGCGATCCTGCCGATGAACTACATCGTCGGCGATGTCACGCTGACCACCGCGCCGGAGGTGGACGTCTACGAGAACTCGGGCGGGGGCGGCCACCACGTCAACACGGCCCAGCTGGTCAACGTGGCCTTCACCCTGCCGCGGAACTTCACGCTCTACGAGGAGCTGTGGGGAGACTGGAACTTCGATCCATCGGGAACGGTGCGTCAGTATTCCTTCGACTCGGCGCTGACCTATGGCGTCACCCGCTACCTCCAGCTCGACACCGGCGTGAATATCGGCCTCAACCCGCAGACCCCGGGCGTTCAGGCCTACGTCGGCGTGTCGCAGAAGTTCTGAGACCGAGAGGAGCGCGCCTGCCCAAGCCCGACGACCCGCGCCGCCCCGATCCGGATGCGCTGCTGGCCGCCACGCGCGGGGGCGGCCGGGGCGAGCTGCGCGTCTTCCTCGGCATGGCGCCGGGCGTTGGCAAGACCTACGAGATGCTGAGCTCGGCCGCGCGCCGCAAGGCCGACGGCGCCGACGTGGTGATCGGCGTAGTGGAGACCCACGGCCGCAAGGAGACGGAGGCGCTCACCGTCGAGCTGGAGACGCTCGCCCGCCAGCCCATCGATTACCGGGGCCGCACCCTGCTGGAGTTCGACCTCGACGCGGCGCTGGCCCGCCGGCCCGGCCTCCTGCTCGTGGACGAGTACGCCCACTCCAACGCCCCGGGCTCGCGCCACCCCAAGCGCTGGCAGGACGTGGCCGAGCTGCTCGCCGCCGGGATCGACGTCTGGACCACCCTCAACGTCCAGCACCTGGAGAGCCTGGTGGACGTGGTCTGGCGCATCACGGGCGTGCGGGTGCGCGAGACGGTGCCCGACTCCGCCCTCTCCGCGGCCCATGAGATCGAACTGATCGACCTCACGCCCGACGAGCTGCGCGAGCGCATGGCGGCGGGCAAGGTCTATGTGCCCGAGACCGCACGGCTGGCGTCTGACCGCTTCTTCAAGGTCGAGAACCTCACCGCCCTCCGCGAGATGGCGCTGCGCCGCGCGGCTCAGACGGTGGACGATAAGCTGGTGGGCCAGATGCGCGCCCAGGGAATCGAGGGGCCCTGGGCCGCGGGCGAGCGTATCCTGGTCCTGGTCGGGAGCGAACCCTTCGGGGCGGCCCTGGTGCGGGCCGGGCGGCGCCTGTCCGACCTGATGATGGACGCCCCCTGGACGGTGCTGCACGTCGAGCGGCCGAACCGCCCGCCCCCGCCGGACGCCGCGCTCCACACCGCATCGGCCCTGAAGCTGGCCGAACAGCTCGGCGGCCGCGTGGTGACGCTCAGCGCCGACGACCTGCTCTCCAGCGTCCTGCAGTACGCCGCGCGCAACAACATGACCCAGATCGTGGTCGGGCGGGCGGGGCGCGCGCCGGGGTGGCGCGACCGGGCGCGCGTCCTGTTCGGCCGCTCCCTGGCCCACACGCTCATGGAACAGACCCGGGG
>CAXUCS010000050.1:0-11379 GCA_964249365.1 uncultured Caulobacteraceae bacterium
CACGACCCCGTCCGCGCTGCCGGCCTTGAGCGCGTCGTGCGCCATGATCGCCGCCTGCAGGCCCGAGCCGCACATCTTGTTCACCGTTGCGGCCTCCACCGACAACGGCAGCCCCGCGCCCAGCGCCGCCTGGCGCGCGGGCGCCTGGCCCACCCCGGCCGGCAGCACGCCGCCCATGAAAATCTGCCCGACCTTCTCCGGCGCCAGGCCCGCCCGCTCCAGCGCCGCCTTCACCGCCGCCGCCCCAAGCTCAGTCGCCTTCACCGAGGACAGCACACCCTGGAAGCCTCCCATCGGAGTCCTCGCGTAGCCGCAGATCACCACGGGGTCGGAAGAGGTCATAGCCTGTCCTTCTCGGTTCAAAAATTGCGCGCGATCAGCATGCGCTGGATGTCGGAGGTCCCCTCGTAGATTTGGCAGACCAGCACATCACGGTAGATCTTGGCCAAGCCGTACTCCTCCAGGTAGCCGTAGCCGCCGAGCGTCTGGATCGCGCCCGAGCAGACCGCCTCCGCGGTTTCGGAGGCGACCAGCTTCGCCATGGAGGCTTCCGTCAGGCAGAGTCGGCCGACGTCCTTCAGGCTGGCGGCGTGCAGCACCAGCTGGCGCGCGGCCTCAAGCCGCGCGGCGAGGTCGGCCAGGCGGAAGCCGACCGCCTGGAATCTGCGCTTGGCCGGCCGACCCGTGACCGGGTCGATGCGCGAGAGCACCGGCGGCGAGAGCCATACCGAGGTCCGCTCGCGGGCGGAGAACTGGCTCTCCAGCGCAGCCTTGAACTCCGGGGCGGCGTAGAGGCGGGCGACCTCGTACTCGTCCTTGTAGGCCATCAGCCTGTAGGCTGTCTGCGCCACCGCGCGGGCGAAGCCCTCCTCGCCGTCGTGCGCCTGGCGGCCCGCCGCGCGGGCGGTCTCCACCAGATCGAGGTAGCGGCGCGCGTAGGCGGCGTCCTGATAGGCGGCGAGATCCTCCGCGCGGCGGGTGATCAAGGCGTCCAGCGTCTGCGGGGCCTCCGCAGCGGCGGGCGAGAGCCCCGCCATCCGCTCCACCTCAGCCAAGTCGAGCGCCGCCAGCCGGCCCCAGGCGAAGGCGCGGGTGTTCATCTCCACCGCCGCGCCGTTCAGCTCCACCGCCCGCAGGATCGCCTCCGCCGAGAGCGGCAGCAGACCCTTCTGCCAGGCGGCGCCCAGCATCATCACATTGGCCGCCACCGTGTCGCCGAACAGGCCCTGGGCGATCTGGGTCGCGTGCAGCGACAAGCCGCCTTTGGCCAGCCGGCGGCCGATCGTTTCGCGCATGCCGCGTCCGGGCAGGACCATGTCGCGCTGGCGCACCACATCGGCCGTGGGGGTCTCGTCCAGGTTCAGGATCGCGCGGGTGCGGCCCTGGCCGAGGCGGGACAGCGCGTCCGACTGGGCCGCGACGACCATGTCGGTGGCTAGCAGGAAGTCCGCCTCCGCCGGGCCGACCCTCACCGCAGAGATGGCGTCCGGCGTGGCGGCCAAGCGCACCTGGCTGACGACCGCGCCGTTCTTCTGTGCCAGGCCGGTGAAGTCGAGCACGGTGGCGGCCTTGCCCTCCAGGTGGGCCGCGATGCCCAGGAGCGCTCCGATGGTCAGCACGCCCGCGCCGCCGATCCCGGCGACGTAGACGTTGTAGACGCCTTCCAGCCGTGCCGGCTCGGCCGGGGGAAGGGCGGCGAACCGCTCCGCCTCGAAAGCTTTCAGCCGGGCGGCGTCGGGCTTCCTCAGCGCCGGGGCTTCGATCTCCACAAAGCTCGGGCAGAAGCCCTTCACGCAGGAGAAGTCCTTGTTGCAGGCGCTCTGGTTGATCTTGCGCTTGCGGCCGAACTCGGTCTCCAGGGGCTCCACGGCGATGCAGTTGGACTGCACCGAGCAGTCGCCGCAGCCCTCGCAGACACGGGAGTTGATGAACAGCCGCTTGGGCGGGTCGGGATGCTCGCCCTTCTTGCGGCGCCGGCGCTTCTCCGCCGCGCAGGTCTGCTCGTAGATCAAGGCGGTGACGCCGGCGACCTCGCGCAGCTCGCGCTGCACCGCGTCAAGGTCCTCGCGGCCGCGGACGTCCACGCCTGGCGCGAGCCCCGCCGCGCCCGTCCAGCGCTCTGGCGTATCGGAAACCAGCGCGATCCGCTCCACCCCTTCGGCGGCGAGCTGGCGGCTGATGCGCGCGGGGTCGATCACACCCTCGGCGGGCTGGCCGCCGGTCATGGCCACCGCGTCGTTGTAGAGAATCTTGTAGGTGACGTTGGTCTTCGCCGCCACCGCCGCCCGGATCGCTAGCAGGCCGGAGTGCTGGTAGGTGCCGTCGCCAAGGTTCTGGAAGATGTGGCCGCGCTCCGAGAAGGGCGCAGCCCCGATCCACTGGGCGCCTTCGCCGCCCATCTGGCTGAAGACGGACGTCTTCCGCTCCGGCAGCGATAGGGCCATGACGTGGCAGCCAATACCGCCGCCTGCGATTGAGCCGTCCGGCGTGACGGTGGAGGTGTTGTGCGGGCAACCCGAGCAGAAGTAGGGCTTGCGGGCGGGGAAGGGCGCGACGATGGACGTGCTGACCCGACTTTCCAAAGCATGCAGGCGGTCCGCCAGCCCGTCGACCTCGGCCAGCCGGAGCAGCCGCGCGACGACCACGCGCGCCACCATGAGCGGGGTGAACTCGGAGACTTCCGGCAAGAGGGGCGCGCCGGCTTCGTCCCGCTTGCCGGTGATGCGTGCCCGGCGGTCGGCAGGGGAATGATAGAAGGCGTCGCGGGCCTGGGCCTCCACGCCGCTGCGCTTCTCCTCGAACACGAGCAGTTCCGAACGACCCTCGGCGAAGGCGCGCAGGCCTTCGGTCTCCAAAGGCCAGCTCATCGCCACCTTGTAGACGCCCACGCCCAGCGCCTTCAGGCGGCCCTCGTCTAGCCCGAGGTCGCTTAGCGCCTGCATCAGGTCCTGGTGCGCCTTGCCGACCGTGACGAGGCCGAGGCCGCCCTCGCCGCCGGCGACCTTGCGGTCCAGCCGGTTGGCGCGCGCCCAGGCGAGGGCCGCGGGCAGGCGCTCCTCGATCAGCCGCCGTTCGAGTTCGCCCCGCTGCGCGGGCCAGGCGACCCGCGGGTCCCAGTTCAACCCGTGCGCAGGGACGGCGAAGCCGCCCGGCGCGACGAAGGCGGGGTAGGGGTCGGGCAGGTCGAACGCGCCCGCGCTCTCCACCACCTCGGCGACGGTCTTCATCCCGACCCAAAGGCCCGAGAAGCGCGACAGGGCGAAGCCGGCCAGCCCCAGCGACAACACCTCCGGGATGGAGCCCGGCTGGATCACCGGCATGGAGACCGACTGGAAGATGCCGTCGGTCTGGTGGGGGAACATGGACGACTGCGCGGCGTGGTCGTCGCCGGCCACCGCCAGCACGCCGCCAAGCGCGGAGGTCCCCAGGATGTTGGCGTTCCTGAAGACGTCGCCGGTTCGATCCACCCCCGGCCCCTTGCCATACCAGATCCCGAACACCCCTTCGGCCCGCGTCGGGCCGTAGGCCTTGTGCATCTGCGCGCCCCAAAGCGCGGTGGCCGCCAGATCTTCGTTCAGTCCGGGCTGGAAGACGATGTCGTGCGCCTCCAGAAGCTTGGATGCGCGCCAGAGCTGCTGGTCGTAGGCGCCGAGCGGGGAGCCGCGATAGCCGGAGACCAGCCCGGCCGTGTTCAGCCCGGCGCGGCGGTCGAGCCGGCGCTGCATCATCGGCAGGCGCACCAGCGCCTGGATGCCGGTCAGGAAGGTGCGCCCGCTCTCGCGACTGTAGGCTTCCTTGAGACTGAACTGCAGGTCGACGATCGACATCTGGCGCCGCTCCACGGGATGTGGAACTGTGCCCCAAGTCCGCGAGCAACTGGCGCCAAACTGGACGCTCCTGCCCGAGGACCGTAGCGTATCATGCTCAAGTCCAGGCCAAAGCTAGCAGGATGAACCAAGCTTCGAAGCTCGACGCCTTCGATCGCCGCATCCTCCGCACCCTGAGCGAGGACGGCCGCATCGCCTGGCGCGACTTGGCCGAGGCGATCGGCCTCTCCATGACCCCCACCATCCGCCGGGTGCGCCGGCTGGAGGAGGCGGGGCTGATCGAGGGCTACGTCGCGCGGCTGAACGAGGAGCGGCTGGTCGGCTCCATGAGCGTCTTCGTCTCCATCACCCTGGAGCGGCAAACGGAGGCGGCGCTCGTCGCCTTTGAGGCGGAGGTCGCCAAGTCGAACAATGTTTTGAGCTGCTTCCTGATGACCGGCGGGGCGGACTATCTGCTGCGGGTGGTGGTGCGCGACCTCAACGACTACCAACGCTTTGTCATGGACGTGCTGGCGCGCCTGCCCGGCGTCGCGCGCATCCAGTCGAGCTTCGCGCTGCGGCCGGTTCTGCAGCGCTCCGCGGCGCCCTCGTAGAGGCCCGGGCCTAGCCGCGCGCCCGCAGAGGGCGGTCCGTCACTTCAGCGTCTGCAGGTAGGCGATCAGGTCCGCCCGATCCTGGGCGTCCTTCACGCCCGGGAAGCCCATGCGTGTCCCAGGCGCGGCCTCCCGCGGAGCGGACAGGAAGCGGTCGAGCCGCACCGCCGACCAGGTCCCTCCGTCCTTGCCGTAGGCAAGTAACGCGGGCGAATAGTCGAAGCCTGGCTCGGCGGCGACCTTCCGGCCCACCACCCGGAACAGGGTGGGGCCAATTCAGACCGTGCCAGGCGTGGTCGCGTGACAGGCGCTGCAAACGCCGAACACGGCGGCCCCGTGGGCGGCGTGGCCGCCTCGGGCGCTCCCGCCGCTGTAAGGGCGATCGCAGCGGCGAGCACGCCCGCCCCCACACAGCTCCTGATCCGCATCGGCTTCCTCCGTCATTGAGGATTGTGAGGTGAATATCGAGCCGCGCGATTGGCAGGCGGCCCAGGGCGGCCCGCACAACACGCTTATGACCATGGTCAGTTTTGAGAATCTAGCCCCGATCCCCCGAAAAGCAAGAACGAAGGGTTCGGGCCAAGCTGATTGTCAGTTTTGGAGCGGAAGGGGCGCCCTGGCGTCGAGTAGTGGGTCTGAAGATGGCTTGGTCGCCGAGGGGCAGGAGTTTGAAATCATCATGGATGGCGAGAACATAGCAGTCACTGCTAAAGACCGCCCCATCGGGGCTTGCAAAAGGTGAAAGATGCTATTGGAAAGGCGCCACGATCAGATGATCCTCAGGCGCCGCCGCGGCATGAGGTTGCGACCGCACGCCGGCGCAGCGCCCCTGCCGCGGCCAAATCGGCCGATTGCGGCCTTGATGCGGAATCAGCATGACGCGGTCAGATGAAGCGAAGTTGCGGGTCGAGGCGCTGGAAGCCTCGCGGGCGAAGGCCATCGTCGAGGCCGACATCGCGCAGTTGGACCGGATGACCGACGACAGCTACGTGCATGTCGAGACAAGAGGGCAGGTCCGAACCAAGGCGAAATTGCTGCGGGCCTTTGACTCGGCCGTGGGGTGCTACGAGCGCTATGTCCTCGTCGACAACCTCGTGCAGGATCATGGAGACGTGGCGGTGGTCAACGGCGCGTTCGAGAACCTGCACCGGCGAGCCGACGGGGGCTACAGCGCGAAGACCGCCCGGCATACCCGCCTCTACATTCGTCGCGGCGAGGAATAGAAAACGTGCTGCACCAGGCGACCGCCATCGCCGCCGGATGAGCAGGTTCGCACGGCAGGCGCGGCCTTCCGGGTTCAGGTGGATAGCTCAGGGGGCAGGAAGCCGTAGAGGTAGAGGTTGGCCACCTTGTCCGCCAACATCGTGGCTGAGTATCGGCCGGTGGAGAGATAAGGCTTGATAATTCGCTCCAGGGCGCCGTTGTAGCAATGCGAGGTGAAGACGGGATCGATGTCCTCGCGGATGTAGCCGGCGCCTTGCTCGAACGCGATGTTCTGGGAGACAACGGCGGCAATCTGGTCGTGTATGCCGCCTGACTCCGGACTGTTAAAGTGGCCGATATAGGCGAGTTTCGGCTTATCAATAGTACTGCAGAAAGGCCTCGGTAGCCGACCTGAACTTGTCCTTCAGGACAACACGGAAGTTGCGCCGGTAGGCGATTGTGTTCAACCACGTTCAGCAGCTCGTCATGAACACGCCGGACCAAGTGGTCGTAGATCGCCTCCTTGGCCTTGAAATATATGTAGAAGGTCGGCTGGGTCAGGCCCGCCCTTGCGACGATGTCGCTGATCTTGGCCACGTGGAAGCCAGCGGTGTGGAACTCCTCGATCGCCGCCTCGATCAGGCGGCGCGGGTGTTCTCGGCGAGTGCTTAAACGTCCTTCCGATCGCCCGGCATCTCCGCCAATCCCCACCCGTCGGCCGCATGCAAGCTTGGCGCGGCGCGCTCCGTTAGGCGTAGCGCCGCCATAGACGGGGTTGGCGATGAACTCGCGGACGGTCGAGTAGCGGGGGCGGCGCCACTCCACCGCTCCGCCGATCCGGGTGGGGAGGTCCGGCCCGTGCTCCAGGAACCAGAGCAGCGCCTGGCGTACGCTGCCCAGTTCCGCCACCTTCTCGATGGCCAGTTCGATCGCCGCCTGGACGCGACGGTCCGGGCTTTTCTACAGCCGGTCGCCCGCCTTGATGAATCCGAGGGGCGCGGCCACCACCAACTCGCCACGGCGCGCCTTCTCATGACGCGCGGCGAGCGAGCGCTGGCGCAGGAGGTCGAGCTCGTACTCGTTCAGGCTCCCCATCAGCCCCAGCAGCAGCCGGTCGTTGCCGAGGCGCGGCGCATAGACGGCTTCCTGGTCGATCAGCAGCGTGTCCACCACCCGGAGTTCCTGACACTTGGAGGCATGAGCTTGCGGATCAACACGCTTGGGGCGGGGGCGGCTGACCCCCGACGGGGAAGCACCTCTTTAACCTAGAAATAACACGCGAGAAGGTTTCTTATCGCGTGTAATAGGTGCCTCGGAGGTCAGCGTGGACCGCACCCGATCGAAACCGCCCACCCCGCGCGCGGCCATGGCGTTGGCCAAGGCGCAGGCCTACCAGGACGCCGCGGACGCGCCCTCGACGCTGCGTGCCTACGCCTCCGACCTGAAGAGCTTCCAGGCCTGGTGCGCCAAGAGCGGGCTTGAGGCTCTGCCGGCCACGCCGGAGGTGGTGGGCGCCTACCTGGCGGCGGCCGGCGAAGGCTATGCCATGCAGACCCTGCGGCGGCGCGTGGCAGCCATCGCCCGCGCCTCAGGGCTGGCCGGGAGCCCGCTGGACACCAAGCATCCCGCTATCCGCGAGACCCTGCGAGGGATCGGTCGCACCCACGGTAGCCGAGGCCGCCGCTCCGCCGCCCTGACCACGACCGAGCTCCGGAGGCTCAGCGAGGCCTGTGGGACAGGGTTGGCCGGGGAGCGCGATCGCGCCCTCCTCCTGGTCGGCTTCGCCGGCGCGCTGCGACGCTCAGAGCTGGTGGCGCTGGATGCGCAGCGTTTGACCTGGACCGACGACGGCGTGCGGCTGCTGCTGGAGCGCTCCAAGACTGACAAGGAGGGAGAAGGCGCGGAGGTCATGATCGTGCGGGGCCGCCACGAGGCCACCTGCCCCGTGCGGGCGCTCCGCACATGGCTGGATGCCGGCGGCGTCAAGGATGGTTCGGTGTTCCGCAAGGTGAACAAGGCCGGCCGGGTAGAGGCGCGGCGGCTGAGTGAGGATGCCGTGCGCCAAATCCTGCTACGGCGCGCGGCCCTGGCCGGGGTCAAAGGCACACTGGCTGAGCCGGTCAGTCCACACGGGCTGCGCGCCGGATTCGTGACCACAGCCTACCGTAATGGCGTTCCGGACGAGGAGATCATGGGGCACACGCGCCATCGCAGCCTGACTACAATGCGTAGCTACGTGCGCCGCGCCAAGCTCAGCCCGAACAGCCCCGCCTCCAAGCTCGGCCTCTGACGGCGAGATTTGGTCCATTCCCCCGTTGGTGATGCGTGCTTTCTGAAGCCGCCACATGGGCCTTGGATACGCTCACGCGCTTGGCCCTAAGCAGCGCCACGCACCGCTTTTCAGACTCTGGCGCGTCGGATACCGTCGCGGTGAGGAGAACCCGGTGACTGATCCCATAGAAACAACGAAACTTCGAGATGGCCGCGTAGCTTGTTGGTCCATCATGACCGGCATGAAAGTCGGCGATTACATCGCGCTAGTAGAGGGCGCGTATAAGAACCGCGGTGGTATTAAGGGGCAACGTGAACCTCTGAGGACTACGACAGGCCGGCGCATACGCGGTCGCATGGTCGAGGACATTAAACGTCACGCGGTTCTGCCGCCTGTAGTGATCGGCGTTGTCATCACAAATGACTTCGAGGAGATTGCCGCCTTGTCGCCGACCGAAATTATTGGGCGGGTGACGAAGGATTGGATCGATGCCATCTCCATCATCGATGGGATGCAGCGGACGACCGCGCTCATCGACGCCGTTGAATCCGACCCGAGTGTCGCGGATCAGGAGGTAAGGGTCGAGTGCTGGCTGGCCGAGAGCACCGACAGTCTGATTTACAGGATGCTGGTGCTGAACACCGGCCAGGTACCGTGGAACATCAAGCGGCAGCTCTTAGTCGTCTACGCTCCACTTGTAAAGGAAATGGAGCAGCATGTGCATTTTGAGCGAATGCTGAATTTGGAGAAGTCCGAGCGCCGCTTTAAGGGTGGCGAGTTCAGCGCCGATAGCCTTGTCGAAGCATACCTTGCATTCGGTATCCGGCGCACGGAAATCGATACGCAAGAGACTCTGGCAGATGAGTTCTCCCGCCTGGACATTGCCGAAGCAATTGCATCGAAGAAGTTTGATAGGTTCTTCTATCCGATTGTGCAAATCCTAGTGGATATTGACAGGGGATTCTCTCGCCTTGAGGCGCCTGAGACGGGGGGCGGTGAGGAGACAGTCAACTCAAAGTTCACTATTGGCCGAAACATCTTTGATAGCCAGCCTGCCCGGATCGGCTTTGTTGTGGCCTGTGCTCTAGACGTCCTTGGACGCCTCGGGATGGACAAAACAGAGGCTGAAGGCGACGCCGCTCTAGCCACGCTGCAAGCCGATGCAGCCGAGTTAGTCAACCGGCTGGCCGCAATGTCACCAGAGGAACTAACGACTTTTCTCGAACTTGATGTGCTCCGCGAAAAGCTCGGCGGGCAAAAGCGGTCCGCGGTTGGTCGCCACGAGCGCTCGTTCTTCGAGACCGCTTTTAAGGTGCTCATCGAGACACACTTCAGGGTTCCCGCAATGGGAGTGTGTTGGCGAGCTTGATGTGGCCAGAAAACGCATCGAGATGAGTAGCACCCTTTTCGGGCGACTCGCGGACCACGCTGCCCACGCTGGCGATCCAGTCACCAATCCGGAGGCAGGGCGCTGGATCGCTCGGAAAGACCAAGCTGACGCAGACTTGATGGCGAATGCCAGGGCCGATGCTAGGATTGTCACCCGCCAAATCCGTCTCGTGCGAGTGGAGCACGAGGGCCAGCGCTATTTTTGTACCTTTGGCTTGCCTGATGCCGAGGTGGTACCGCCAGACCTTGAGATCCTGGACGCGACACCCGGTCTCTTTGCTGTTGCAGTTCTGGAAGCCCAGGTCAGGCCATCAGCGAGCGTCAGCGCTGTCGAGATTAAACAGGTTCTAGATGATCGGTTTAAGGATCAGGCCGGCTACGAAGGTCACGACTTGGCGGAGATCGAGCCGTTCTTCCCCAGGATCGTCGTCTACCATGCGCTCGCGGATGCAACGTATCATACCATCACCGACCGCGTGCTCGGATCTATTTTAGTTCGTACTTATTTTGACGGTCCGATATCACTCGAGCCTGATACCGTGGCAGCGTTGACCCGCGTCTTTGAGGCTGACTCCGAGCTGATCCCGTTTCGCAACCTTGTACAAGGCGTACTGTCTATTTCTTGGGAAAACTTATTCCTCGAAGCTTATCGCTGCATCGAGCAGCTCTACGGCATGAAGCGGTTTGGGGCACTGAAGGCGAAACTCGCATTCGGTAATTCACCACGCGATTTGGCCAAGCTGCTGGAGGACGAACTATCATGGCGGCCAAGGGAGGAGGATGCATTCATCAACTTGGCCAGCCTCTGCGATGAGGGATTAATCACTAGGGTATGCGCAGGCCTGACAATTCAGGCTGACACGCATGAAAGGCGGTGCTCGAAGCTGGTCGAGCAACTCTACGCACTTCGCAACACCATAGTCCATTATAGGCCAGCGCACGAGGTGGTTCAAAAGTCGGACTCCGATTGGAACTTCATCATTCGAAGCATGACTGAGATGATAGCTCAACTCTACGACGAGCACGCCGCTGAGTTCTTCGGTAAAGCCGAATGACGGTGCAGCAGCGAGAAGATTGTCTTGGCCTCACTGTCGCAGGCGATCAAACAGGCGACATCGATGGCATCATATTGGGTACAAAGCTGTTGGTGCGTCAGCGATTTCGGCTTTCTGGAGCCGGGCAGAGGACCGCTCTGGGCGCACAGCTCGCCTACAAGCGCGTCTGAGGCACATCAGACCGCGCGCCAGGGTCTCAGGGCGGCTTTTCCGCACCCCTTGGGGCATGATCGTGCTCACCAGTCATCCTCGGGGTCGAACCTGATGAAGATGGCAAGAGCGCCTATGCGCTCAAGCTTGCGCCCGCGCCTCAGCCATCAGCCGCTCCGCGCCGCCCGCGTCCAGCGCCGGCGAGCATAGCACCAGCGAGGTCTCCACCTGCCGCTCCGGCACGCTCCAGTAGATCCGCAGCAAGGAGGCGACGGCCTCGTCCGGCGCGCGGGTGAAGCCGTGGCGCTCATAGAAGCGCACCGCCCACACCGCCGCCCGCCATGTCCCCACCAGGACGGGTCTGGCCCGCGCCGGTGCGAGATGGGCCAGAAGCGCGGAGCCGACCCCGCGCCCCTGCCAGGCGGGCAGGACGTAGGCGTGGCGGATCAGGTCCACGTTCCACCGGCGCTGCACCCCCATGACGCCCACCAGTGCGCCGTCGACCTCGCAGCCGGAGAAGACCACGGCGTCGGCGATCTCAGAGGCCAGCTCCTCGGCCAGCATGTAGGGCTCGCGCCAGCGGTCGGGCGGGATCACGCCGTGGTAGGCCTGCGCAGCCGCGTTGACGACTTCCAGCATCTCCGGCGCGTCCGCCGCCGTGCAGGGGCGGACCTTGCCGGGACCCGCTCCGTCCTCGCCGTTCATGCGCGCCGCCCTTCCCGTCCGACCTATGGAATGGTGCGTAGCGTGCGGGGCGGTGGCCCTCTTGGACGAAGTTGCGCCCCCGCTCCTCAGCGGCGGAGCGAGCGGGCATAGGCGCCGGGCGTGTAGCCGTGGCGGGCCAGGAAGGCGCGGTTGAGGTGGCTCTGGTCGGCGAAGCCCGCCCCCGC
>CAXUCS010000051.1:0-5765 GCA_964249365.1 uncultured Caulobacteraceae bacterium
GACCTCCTCGCCATCGCGGACGCCGCCCTGCAGGCCTGGCCGGGACCGGCCGCAGCGGACTGACCGCACCGCGGCGTCCCGCCGGGCAGGAGCCGGCTCGTGGAACTTCGGCCGGGACCGATGAAGGGGAGCCGGCGCCCCGTCGCCGGCCTAGGGCACGTCCCGCTTACTCCGACTCGGCGGGGGATCCCGTCGCCGCCGAACAGTGATTTCCGTCCGTGCAGCCCCGAGTTCGACGCGGCCGGCAGGCCGTCGAACCTCTACATGGGACGCGCGCCTTCCGTCCCGACAGCGCCCGCTCGGCCGTCGCGCGGCACGGGCGGGTCAAGGGCGAAGAGCGGAGCGTCCCTTGACGCGCCCGAGCACGATGGCACGTCCGCTTGCCGCAGAGCCGATACTTAGACTCATGCGGTAGGCCTAAATACGCAAGACGTTTACTTAATACGTTCTACAAACCAATCATCGGCACATTGCTTCATGTTCTTGAGAAGAGGTCTCTTTTCTTCTTCTGTAAAGCCTTGGTGCTTATTCACCGCACAGTATATTGAGCGTTGCACAAACTCGGGAACGTTCTGGAAAACATCCATCGCAAGCGCACGGAGTCGTGAGCGATCAAGACAAGGATAACCTAGCGAAATAGCTTCCCTGTAGAACAGCATACAATCCGATTGTAAGTGGCCATCGACAATCGATCGCACAAACTTTGGCTCCAGAAACGCAGGATGCGCTGCTATTCGGATTATGGGCACTTGTAAAGGGTATGCGCATTTAGTCCAATCCACCAAGTCAAACAACGCATATTTAATCTCTTGGCGCTTGGATTGATCGAACATTGCATGCTCTTTAACTAACGCATCTGAAATATAGAATACAGTAGTGATCTTGCGATCTATTAAGGCAGATAGCAGCTTTGTATCTTGTTCTGCATAGACAAAGTATTTTACGACGAGTTTTAACTGGTTCTCAAAATCGGAATCTAGTGAGTCAATGATGAGAGTGTCTATTTGATCTCGGGAGATGGCCTTTATCTTTCTTGCAGCCTCTTTGCCGGGCTCTCGATAAAAGCGAGATATAGTCGAGCGTCCGCTGACCCGAATAGCATGCTTGATCTCAATTCTCTCATCAAGGTCGATTTTCTCGTGCTCTCCGCCAGCAAAACGGTTAACAAGGCTTACTGCCTCTTCAGCATCTAGAATTTTGAAGATATCCGTCTTGCGACTATTGAGAGACAATCCCTCGTCCGCTAGTGCTGACGTCAGAACCTCAACACACTTGAGAGCTTCAGCGCGACTTTCGGCAAAGATGCGGTAGTCATCTACGTACCTAATATACTTCAAATCAAGTTCATCCAACTTCCTGTCAACATCAACTAGAACCGCCTCAGATAATATTCGACTCGCGTCGGATCCCACCGGAATACCGAAGCTACGGCGATCCTTAGCCCAAAAAAGCAGCATCTCCCTTATAAGAACTACGTACTTTCTATCACACCCTATATCGAGAAGATGGTTCTCGAGGGAATGGTTTCCGATGCGATCAAAGAAGTTAGCAATATCAGTTATTACCTTCCACTTACCTATGTAAGCTTTGGAAAGCTCAGATGACTTAGCTCTAAAACTATCATAGCCGTAGTTGTCGTCAAAAACATCTTTTCCGGTTTCTGACAGGCGATGCGAATGTATTATCCCCTGCTCCCGCGGAATGCGAGCGCTCTCAATGTAAGGGAAGAGAAGCAAGGCGATTGAGAGGTACTTCACAGCATCAAACGGGTCTAGCCATGCAACCTGACGAAATGTATTTTGATCCTTTGCGATAAGGCCGCGGACAGTTGGACCTACTCGGTGTCGCTGTAAGTCCGCAGCCTTCAAGAACTCGAGGGTTAGTGAGTAGGCTTGCTTGCGAAACTCACCAGCATGCGTAGTGAGAATTTCGCTCTCAATGGAATGAGAAAAGATCGGTGGCTTAAAAACGTCATCGCACCCCTTCGATATGACGCGCGTTATCGCCAGATTGATCGCTGTTGAAAGTCGGCCAAATTGTTCCTGGTCCATCCGACTTCTCGCGTGGGCGCAGCCCGTTAGTAACGGTTGCAACCTTTAGTCAACAAGACGTAGGTCTGCCGCCACCCGCGCCAGCTCCCCGATCACCTTCTCCGCCGTATTCAGCCGGCTGTCCGGCGTGGACCAATCCCCCTTGACCACCAGCTTTTGGTCCGGCCTCAGCTTCCAGTCGCCCAAGCGCTTCTGCATGTGGGCGACCAGACCCGCGGGGTTGGGGAAGCGGTCGTCGCGGAAGGTGACCACGGCGCCCTTGGGGCCGACGTCGACCTTGGCGACGTGCGCCTGGCGGCAGAGGCCCTTGATGCCCACGACCTTGAGGAGGTGGCCGGCCTCGGGCGGCAGGGGGCCGAAGCGGTCGATCAGTTCGGCGGCCAGCGCCTCGCGATCCTCCAGCTTCTCCGCGTCGGAGAGGCGGCGGTACAAGGCGAGGCGCACGTTCAGGTCGGGGACGTACGCCTCCGGGATCAGCACGCTGGCGCCCGTGTTGATCTGGGGCGACCAGCCGCGGGCCTCGACCAGCTCCGACGCAGCGCCGCCGGAGCGGAGCTCGGCCACCGCGTCCTCCAGCATCTGCTGGTAGAGCTCGACCCCCACCTCCTTGATGTGGCCCGACTGCTCGTCGCCCAGGAGATTGCCGCCGCCGCGCGCGTCCAGGTCGTGGCTGGCGAGTTGGAAGCCGGCGCCCAGGCTGTCCAGCGACTGCAGCACCTTCAGCCGCTTCTCCGCGGCGGGGGTGAGCTGTTTCTCCACCGGCGTGGTCAGGTAGGCGTAGGCGCGCGCCTTGGAGCGGCCGACCCGGCCGCGGATCTGGTAGAGCTGCGCCAGGCCGAACATGTCGGCGCGGTGGACCACCAGCGTGTTGGCGGTCGGCACGTCCAGCCCGCTCTCCACGATGGTGGTGGAGAGGAGCACGTCGAAGCGGCCCTCGTAGAAGGCGGTCATCACCTCCTCCAGCTGAGTCGGCGCCATCTGGCCGTGGCCGACCACCACCTTCACCTCCGGCGCCTGCTCGCGCAGGAAGCGCTCGATCTCGGGCAGGTCGCTGATCCTGGGGACCACGAAGAAGGTCTGGCCGCCGCGGTACTTCTCCCGCAGCAGCGCCTCGCGCAGGGTGACGGGATCGTGGGGAAGGACGTAGGTGCGGACCGCCAGCCGGTCCACGGGGGGCGTGGCGATGATGGACATCTCGCGGATGCCGGTCAGCGCCATCTGCAGGGTGCGCGGGATGGGGGTGGCGGTGAGCGTCAGCATGTGGACGCCGGCCCTGAGCGCCTTCAGCCGCTCCTTGTGCTTGACCCCGAAGTGCTGCTCCTCGTCCACGATCACGAGGCCGAGGTCCTTGAACTTCACGCTCTCGGCCAGGATGGCGTGGGTGCCGACCACGATCTCGACCTCGCCCGAGGCGAGCTGGCTCCGCGTCTCGCCGGCCTCCTTGGCGCCGACCATGCGGGACAGCTGGCGCACCTTCACCGGCCAGCCGGCGAACCGCTCGGAGAAGGTCTTGAAGTGCTGGCGGGCGAGCAGCGTGGTCGGCCCGATCACCGCCACCTGGCGCCCGCTCATGGCCATCACGAAGGCGGCGCGCAGCGCGACCTCCGTCTTGCCGAAGCCCACGTCGCCGCAGATCAGCCTGTCCATCGGCTTGCCGGCGCCGAGGTCGCCCAAGACGTCGGCGATGGCCGAGAGCTGGTCGTCGGTCTCCTCGTAGGGGAAGCGGGCGCAGAACTCGTCGAACACGCCGGCGGGGCTCTCCACCTCCTCGGTGGTGTTGAGTTCACGCTGGGCCGCGATCTTGATCAGGCCCTCGGCCATGTCGCGCAGGCGCTGCCTGGCCTTGGCCTTCCTCGCCTGCCAGGCCGCGCCGCCGAGGCGGTCGAGCTGCACGCCCTCGGCTTCGGAGCCGTAGCGGGTGAGGAGGTCGATGTTCTCCACCGGCAGGTAGAGCTTGGTCTCGCCCCCATACTGCAGGTCCAGGCAGTCGTGGGGGGCGTCGGCGACCTGGAGCGTCTTCAGCCCGTCGTAGCGGCCGATGCCGTGGTCGATGTGGACCACGAGGTCGCCGGGCGTCAGCGAGGTCGCCTCCGCCAGGAAGTTGGACGCGCGGCGGCGCTTCCGCGGGCGCGCCAGGCGGTCGCCCAGGATGTCGGTCTCGCTGATGACGGCGAGGTCGCCGGCGGTGAAGCCCGCCTCCACCGGCAGCACCACGCGCTGGGGCGGCTTGCCCTTGGCGCCGGGCACGCCGTAGCCCCGGGCGTCGACGTAGTCCTTCGCGAAGCGGACGCCCTTCAGCCCGTGGTCGCCGAGCATGGCGCTGAGCCGCTCCGACGAGCCGTCCGACCAGGAGGCGAACAGCACGCGCTTGCCGGCCCGACCCAGCGCCTTGGCGTGCTCGGTGACGGCCTCGAACAGGTTCACGCTGTCCTGGGCGCGCTCGGGGGCGAAGCTCCGCCCCGCCTCCGCGCCCATATCCACCACGGTGGGCGAGGTCTCGCGCTTGAAGCCGGTGAAGCGGCGCACCGCCCGGTCCTCCAGCTCCAGGTCCCACTCCTCGCGGTCGAGGTAGAGCGCGTCCGGCTTCAGCGGCTTGTAGACGCCGCCGCCCTTGCCGCGGGCCTGCTCGGCGCGGGCGTCGTAGGCGTCCTTCACGAGCGCCGAGCGCTCGTCCAGCGCCTCGTCGCCGAGGTGGTCGAGCGCCACCAGCGCCCCCTCGCCGACGTAGTCGATCAGGGTCTCCAGGCGCGGGTAGAACAGCGGCAGCCAGTGCTCCAGGCCCGCACGCCGCACGCCCTCGCTGATGGAGGCGTAGAGCGGGTCGTCGCCCGGGTTGCCGAAGGCTGAGACATAGCCCTTTCGGAAGCGGGCGATGCTCTCCGGATCGATCAGGGCCTCGCTGACGGGCAGGAGGTCTATGGACGGGATCTGGCGGGTGGAGCGCTGGGTTTCCGGATCGAAGGCGCGGATCGACTCCAGCGTGTCGCCGAAAAGGTCGAGCCGCACGGGCTCCTCCGCCCCCGGCGCGAACACGTCGATGACGCCGCCGCGGATGGCGAACTCGCCCCGCTCGCTGACGGTGGAGGCGCGCACATAGCCGTTCACGGCGAAGTAGCGCTCCAGGTCGGCAACCTGCACATCCCGCCCGGTCCTCGCCTGGTAGCTCGCGGTACGGATGATCTCGCGCGGCGGAACGCGCTGGAGCGCGGCCTGGAGCGTGGCGAGAACGACCAGCGGTCCCTCGCCGGGCTTCCTCGCCGCGAGCTGGGAGAGCGCGGCCATGCGCGCGGCCGCCACCCCCGGCGAGGGCGAGATGCGGTCGTAGGGCAGGCAGTCCCACGCCGGGAAGCGCAGCACCGGGAGCGCCGGATCGAAGAAGCCGAGGGCGCCCTGGAGGGCGTCGGCGCGCGGCGCGTCGCGCGCCACGAACAGGGTGACGTCCTTGCGCGCACGGGCGATGTCGGCGGTGACGAGCGCGTCGAACCCTTCGGGCGCGCCGGCCAGGTCGAGCCGCCCCTTGAGCGTCGCGATCCGTTGCAGGTCCAAGTCTTACTCCGAAACCAGGTCAGTCGATGGTCTGCGCACGACGACCACCTCCCCTGCTTCGCGAGAAGCGGGGGCGGTGGCGCGCCGGCGCCAGCCGGCGTGACGGAGGGGGCGTGGCCGCCGCCGGGGGGGATGGTAGGACACCCCCCGCGGGGCCCCCCCCCCCCC
>CAXUCS010000051.1:5775-11313 GCA_964249365.1 uncultured Caulobacteraceae bacterium
GGGGGGGGCCCGGGGGGGGTCTTTATTTCCCCACCCCCGGGGGGGCCCACGCCCCCTCCACCATGCTTCGCATGGTCCCCCTCCCCCGCTGCTCACGCAGCAGGCGAGGAGAGAGGACCGGCGGCACGCGAGATGGCGGGATGATCCAGGCAGGTCAAGCGATCAGGCCGTGGCCGTGCGCGCCGCGAACGCTTCCAGCCGGAAGGCGCGCAGCCGCTGCATCAGCGGCGTCTCCCAGTTGGCCGGGCACTCCTTCAAGCCCACGATCCAGCCGTAGAGGTCCTGGTCCGCGACGTCGAGGAGCCGGTCGAACTCGTCCAGGGTCTCCGGGTCGAGCTCGGCGATGTGCGTCCGCGCGAACGGCCCAAGGATCAGGTCGGCTTCCAGGAAGCCCCGCCGGCTGGCGCGGAAGGTCAGCTTGCGCAGGCGGGCGGCGTGGGCGGGATCGTCCGGCATGGCGCGCATATAATCGGGCGCCGCCGGGCGCGCCATCTCTCCCGGCCCGGCGATCGCAGAGGTGATGGTGCAAGCGTGGCGGCTACCCATATGGCTCCCATGATCCCGCTCAGCGTGCTCGACCTGTCGCCCGTGCCGGAGGGCTCCACCGCCGGCCAGGCGCTGCGTCAGTCCATCGACCTCGCCCGCCATGCGGAGGGGTGGGGCTACAGCCGCTACTGGATGGCGGAGCACCACAACATGGCGGGCATCGCCAGCGCCGCCACTGCGGTCGCGCTCGCCCACGTGGCGGAGGCGACCTCCACCATCCGGGTCGGCGCGGGCGGTATCATGCTGCCGAACCACGCGCCGCTGGTGATCGCCGAACAGTTCGGCACGCTGGCGGCGCTCCATCCCGGGCGCATCGACTTAGGCCTCGGCCGCGCGCCGGGTTCCGACGGGATCACCGCCCAGGCGCTGCGGCGCACGCTCGCCGGCGACGTGGACCGTTTCCCGCAGGACGTGCTGGAGCTGCAGGGCTATTTCGAGCCGAGCCGGCCAGGCCAGGCGGTGCGCGCCACGCCTGGAGAAGGCCTGCGCGTGCCGCTGTGGATCCTCGGCTCCAGCCTCTACGGGGCGAGCCTCGCCGCCGCGCTTGGCCTCCCCTACGCCTTCGCCTCCCACTTCGCGCCGGACGCGCTCATGCCGGCGCTGGAGGTGTACCGCTCGCGCTTCCGCCCGTCGGAGCAGCTCGACAAGCCCTACGTCATGCTGGGCGCGGGGCTGGTGGCGGCGGAGACGGACCGGGAGGCGCGCCGGCTCTTCACCTCCCAGCAGCAGGCCTTCGCGCGGCTGCGCTCCGGCCAGCCGGGCAAGCTGCCGCCGCCGGTGGACGACATCGACGCGGTGGTCCCGCCCATGCTGCGCGCCACCATCGACCACGCGCTGTCGTGCGCGATCGTGGGCGGTCCGGAGACGGTGTGCGCCGGGCTGGAGCGCTTCGTGGCGCAGACCGGCGCCGACGAGCTGATGCTCACGGGAGGCGTCTTCGACCCCGCCGCCCGGCTGCGCTCCTACCAGATCGCGGCGGAGGCCGTGGCCCAGGCCCCGTTCCGAGAGGCGGCCTGAGCGGTGCGGAAGAAGGCCGACCTGCCCACCAAGACCTGCGCCCAATGCCAGCGCCCGTTCACCTGGCGCAAGAAGTGGGAGAAGGTCTGGGACGAAGTGCTCTACTGCTCCGACCGCTGCCGGGCAGAGGCCAAACGCGCGCGCCATGACGCGCCGCGCCTGGGAGAGCCCGCGCGTTGAGACACTGGGCCTCCGCCGCGATGAACGGCGACACCGCGCCCAAGAGCGAGCCGCTCGCCCAGGCCAAGGCGCTCCGCTCGCTCGGCCCCTACCTGTGGCCGAAGGGCGAGCCGGCGATGCGGGTGCGCGTGGTGCTGGCCGTCGCGCTCGTGATCGCGTCCAAGCTCTTCAACGTCACAGCGCCCCTGATGCTGAAGCGCGCCGTCGACGCGCTGACGCCGCATGGCGTGAACGCCCTCCTCGTCGCGCCGCTCGGGCTGGTCGCCGCCTACGGAATCGCGCGCATCGGCAGCCAGGGCTCCAACGAGCTCCGCGACATGGTGTTCGCGCCCGTGGTGCAGCAGGCGGTGAGGCGGACCGCGCTCTCCACCCTCGGCCGGCTCCATGCGCTCAGCCTGCGCTTCCACCTGGACCGGCAGACCGGCGGCGTGTCCCGCGTGCTGGACCGGGGTCTGTCGGCGGTGGAAAGCCTTCTCGGCCTTACGCTGTTCAACGTCGCGCCGATCCTCCTGGAGGTGAGCCTGGTCAGCGCGATCCTCTGGCGGCTCTTCAACCCGCTCTACGCCGCCACCGTGATCGCGGTGATCCTCGGCTACGCCGCCTTCACCTTCTTCGTCACGGCGAGGCGGGTGGCGCTCCGGCGCGAGATGAACCGGCAGGACACGCTCGCCGGCGCCATCGCGGTCGACAGCCTGATCAACTACGAGACGGTGAAATACTTCGGCGCCGAGCAGCTGGAGCTCGACCGCTACGACGTCGCCAAGCGGGCCTATCAGCGCTCCGCGGTGAAGAACCAGGCGACCCTGTCCGGGCTGAACATCGGACAGAACCTGATCATGTCGCTCGGCCTGATCGTGGTCCTGTCGCTCGCGGCGATGGGGGCTTCGCGCGGGCGGATGACCGTCGGCGACTTCGTCCTGGTCAACGCCTACCTGCTGCAGCTCTACATCCCGCTGAACGTGCTGGGCGTGGTCTACCGCAGCCTCAAGCAGTCGCTGGTCGACTACGAGCAGATGCACCGCCTCCTGGAGCGCGCGCCGGAGGTTCAGGACCGCGCGGGCGCCCTGCCGCTGCGCGAGGCCGGCGGCGCGGTGGTGTTCGACGACGTCACCTTCGCCTACGAGCCCCGCCGCACCATCCTGGAAGGCATCAGCTTCACCGTGGAGCCCGGGCGCAAGGTGGCGCTGGTGGGGTCGAGCGGCGCGGGCAAGTCCACGATCGCGCGCCTGCTGTTCCGGTTCTACGACGTCAGCACCGGCGCCATCACGGTCGGGGGCGAGGACCTGCGCGACGTGACCCAGGCGAGCCTGCGTTCGGCCATCGGCGTGGTGCCCCAGGACACGGTGCTGTTCAACGACACCCTCTACTACAACATCGCCTACGGCCGCCCGGGCGCCACGCGGGACGAGGTGGAGGCCGCGGCCCGCGCCGCCCAACTGCACGACTTCGTCTCGCGCCTTCCCGACGGCTACGACACCGCGGTCGGCGAGCGCGGGCTGAAGCTCTCCGGCGGGGAGAAGCAGCGGGTGGCGATCGCGCGCGTGATCCTGAAGCGCCCGCGCATCCTGATCTTCGACGAGGCCACCAGCGCGCTCGACAGCAGGACCGAACAGGGCATCCAGGCCAGCCTCTCGCGGCTGGCAGAGGGCCACACCAGCCTGGTCATCGCCCACCGCCTTTCCACCGTCACCGACGCCGACGAGATTCTGGTGCTGGACGCCGGGCGCGTGGTCGAGCGCGGCCGCCATGAGGCGCTCCTCGCCCGCGCCGGCCCCTACGCCGCCATGTGGGCCCGCCAGCAGAGGGCGCCGGAGGCGGAAGCCGAGGCGGCCTAGCCCCAGGCGAACAGGAACTCCGTCAGGGCCTTCAGCCTGTGCCCGCCCACCGCGAACATGGCGGTGCGGCGACGCCAGCCGTTCAGCGTAGTGAGATGATAGCCGCCGGTGCGCTCCGCCTCCTGCTCCAGCCGCGCGTGCATCTCCTCCAGCGTGAAGCGGGCGTCGGCGGGGCGGACCTCGCGGTCATAGTCGGCCAGCGGGCAGAACCAGACGGGGTCGCGGGGGAAGGCGTCCTGGAGCCAGCGGTCGTACTGGGGATCGAGCCGCCAGACCGGCTGCACGCCGGTCTTCACCGCCGCGGGGCGGACCGCGAGCGGCAGCTCCACGGTGGAGAGCGGGCGCAGGCTGTCGTTGGCCGGCCGGAGCAGGAGCTCCGCAGGGGCCGGCCGGGTCAGGGTGCGCACGCGGTCCACGGCCGCCTCTCATAAGGGCGGAGGATGGAGATTTGACCAACGGCCCGAAGCGTTGGCCGGACGCCGAGGCTCAGGCCGGCCCTTTCGCAGGCGGCGGCGGTCCGAGGAGCGCCGGCTCGAACAGGAGCGCGGTGACCAGCGTCCAGGCGAGCGAGATCATCAGGAGCTCGCCGATGCCAGAGGTGCCCGGGTGCGGCGACAGGATCAGGCTGCCGAAGGAGGCCCCGGTGGTCAGCGCGCTGAACAGCACCGCCCGCGCCAGGCTGGAGCGCAGGAGGTTCGTTTCCCCGCCCCGCCAGGCGATGACGAAATAGATGTTGAACGCCACCCCGATGCCCAGGAGCAGCGGGAAGGCGATGATGTTGGCGAAGTTCAGCGGCTGGCGGACGACCACGCACGGCGCCAGCGTCAGAAGCCCGGTGAGGAGGATGGGCGCCAGCGTCAGCGCCGTGTCGCGCACGCTCCGCAGCACCGCCAGCAGCAGCGCCACGATGACGATGAAGGACAGGACCCCCGCCTCTATGAACGAGGTGTAGATGGTGCGCCCGGCCTCCTGGATGGTGATGGGCGTGCCGGTGGCGTCCGGCGCGACCGCGCGCACAGCCCGGGAGAAGCGGCGGAGCACGGCGTTGTCGTTGCTGTCCCCGCTCGGGAAGACCGAGACGCGCGCCCGCCCGTCGGGCGCCACCCAGTCGCGCACGAGGTCGGGCGGGAGCGAGGCGCGGGTGATCGGCTGGGCCTGCAGGAGCCCCCGCAGCTGGGCCAGGAGCGTGTCGAGCGGCGGGATCACCGCCTCCGCCGCCCGGGCGCGCCGCGAAGGCGGCCCGGCGGCGAGCCGCTGGAGGACGGCGGCGAGCGCACGGGCATGGTCGGCCGGGGCGCTTGGGGCCGAACCTGCCGCGGCGGCAAGGTCGGCGGCGGTCTTCTTCAGGCTCGCGACCACGTCCGCATCGTCCGGCGGCGCCTGGGTGTCGAAGGGGTTCAGCGTGGGGTCGAGCAGCAGGTTGGCGTCGCCGATGGCCGCGAGCTTGGCCGGCTGGTCATCCGGGATGAAGGTGGAAAGCGTCAGGACCTGGCCGACCTCCTTCAGCTTGCCGAGGCGCTCGGCGAGGCGGTCGGCGTCGGCCAGCGAGGGGGTGAGGATGTCGATGGTGTTGGGCGTCTCCTGCGGGTCCTTCATCAGGTCGTAGACGGTCGCCATCGCTTCGCCGTGCGGGTTCTGCAGGTGCAGCGGATTGAAGTCGAAGCGGGTGAAGGCCGTGAGCACCAGGCAGGCGCCCGCCACGCCCGCAAAGATGCGCAGCACCCGACCCCGCCGCGCCAGGAGATAGTCGTCGAGCCGACCGAGCGCGGCTATGCCGACGTCGGCCGCGCCGCCGGTGGGTCGCAGCAGCGTGACCGCGGCGGGGAGGAAGGTCACGGCCAGCACGAAGGCCACGATCATGCCGCAGCCGGCGATCACGCCGAGCTCGGACACCCCCACATACTCCGTCGGCAGGAAGGCGAAGAAGGCCAGCGCGATGGCCGCCGCCGCCAGGGCCAGC
>CAXUCS010000052.1:0-8567 GCA_964249365.1 uncultured Caulobacteraceae bacterium
TCGGGCAGCGGGTGGTGATCTCCTTCACCTCCTGCGGGCGGTGCCCGGCCTGCCTGGACGCCCGGCCGGGCTACTGTGCGCAATGGCCCGTGCTGAACCTGGTGGGCGGGGGGCGCGGCGACGGCTCCTGCAGCCTGGCCAACGGCGGCCATGCGATCCACAGCCACTTCTTCGGCCAGTCCTCCTTCTCCCGCTACGCGGTGACCGCGGCCCGCTCGGTGATCCCTGCGCCCGAGGACATCCCGGCCGCCGTCCTGGCGCCGCTCGGCTGCGGGGTGCAGACGGGGGTCTGCGCCGCGACCGACGTGCTCAAGCCGCGCAACGGCGACCGGGTGGCGGTCTTCGGCGCGGGCGCGGTGGGCCTCTCGGCCGTGATGGGGCTGGCCCTGACCGGCGCGACCCAGGTGATCGCGGTGGACGTCCATCCCCAGCGGCTGGCGCTGGCCCGGGAGCTCGGCGCGACGGACGTGATCGACGCCAAGGCCGGCGATGTCGCCGCCGCCATCGCCCGGCTGACCGGCGGCGCCGGCCTGAACGGCGCCCTCGAGACCAGCGGCGCCCCGAGCGCGCTGAAGACCGCGATCGAGACCCTGGCCGCCGCCGGGACCTGCGTGGTGGTGGGCGTGCCCCACCACGGCGAGCGGGGAAGCTTCGACGTGATCGACATGGTGGCGCGCGGCCTGCGGATCGTGGGCACCAACCAGGGCGACGCCAACCCCCGCACGGCCATCCCGCGCCTGATCGAGCTCTACCGTCAGGGCCGGCTGCCGGTGGAGCGGCTGGTCACCAGCTACGCGCTGGAGGAGATCAACGAGGCCCGCGCGGCCTCGCTGGACGGGCGGGTGATCAAGCCGGTCATGACGATCTGCGCCCCATGAGCGCCGCCTCGGACCAGGCCCGCTTCGACCGCATCGACGTCGCCGACCTGATCCTGCGCGAGCGGCTGGCCCGCGACAGCCGGATGTGGGACGAGATGGCCGCCTGTTACCATCCGGCCTCGGTGGTGGACGTGTCCTGGTTCCTCGGCAGCGGCGCGGAGTTCGTGGCGCTGACGCGCAAGGCCGTGCGCGAGGGAGCCATCAACTTCCACCTGATGACGCCTCCGGTGGTGAACGTCCGCGGCGACCGCGCCACCTCCGAGACGCCCTGCGTGCTTCGGAGCTTTTCCCGGATGAGCGGCGTGGAGATCAGCTTCGAGGGCTTCGTGCGGCTGTTCTGGCGCGCCGAGCGCGACGGCGACCGCTGGCTGATCGCGGGCCTGCGCTGCCTGTACCTGAAGGACGAGATCCACGGCCGCAACCCCCACCTGCAGCCGGCCTTCGACCAGGACACGCTCGACGGCTACCGCGACTCCTACCGCTACACCTCCGCCAACCTCGCCAATCTCGGCATCCCCGTCCGGGACGACCTGCCCGGCTTCGACCGGCCCGAGATGGTGGAGGCGCTCAGGACGGGCGAGCAGGCCTGGCTGGAGGCGGTATGAGACCGGCGGGACTTAGGTTCGGAGGAAGGGCGGGATGAAGCTCGCGAGGTTCGAGCACGGCGGAGCCGTGCGGGTGGGCGCGGTGGTGGGCGAAGGCGTCGTCCGCCTGGACGGCCTGGGGTTCGCCACCATGGCGGAGGTGATCGCCGGAGGGGACGAGGCGCTGGCCCGCATCCGCGACCACCTGTCCGCCGCCGAGCCGGAGCTGAAGCTCGCCGACGTACACCTGCTGGCCCCCGTGGAGCGGCCGGGCAAGTACCTGGCCATCGGCATGAACTACGCCAAGCACCTGGAGGAGGCGGACAAGCTGGGCGTCGCCCGGGCCAAGCACCAGATTTGGTTCAACAAGCAGACCACCTGCCTCAGCGGCCCCTACGACCCCATCGAGCCCGGCGTGACGGAGAAACTGGACTATGAAGTCGAGCTCGCCCTGGTGATCGGCCGGCGCGCCAAGGGCGTGTCGGAAGAAGGCGCCAAGGCCCACGTGTTCGGCTACCTGGTGGCCGACGACGTCTCCGCCCGCGACTGGCAGTTCCACACGCCCACCTTCACCATGGGCAAGTCCTTCGACACACACGGGCCGGTCGGCCCCTGGATCGTCACGGCGGACGAGGTGGCCGACCCGCAGGCGCTGGACCTGCGCTGCTACGTGAACGGCGAGCTCCGCCAGTCGAGCAACACCGGCCAGATGATCCACAGCGTGTCGGCCCAGATCGCCTACCTCTCCACCGCCTTCACGCTGGAGCCGGGCGACCTGATCGCCACCGGCACGCCCGAAGGCGTGGGGGTCGGCATGGACCCGCAGCGCTTCCTGCAGCCCGGCGACGTGGTTCGCTGCGAAATCGACGGGATCGGCGCCATCGAGAACCGTGTGGCGACCGCCGCCTAGGACGAGACGATCAGGAGGAGACGATGGCCGTACTCGGCGCCCTGTCGGTCACCCTTGAGGTGCCGGATATAGAGCCCGGCGTCCGCTTCTACACGGACGCGGGCCTCCTCGCCGACGTGGAGGGCGACGTCGTACGGCTCCGATGCGAGGGCCAGGACCGCGACTCCATCGTGCTCCTCGGCGGCTATCCGAAGAAGCGGCTGCACCACATATCGCTGCGGGCCGAGGGGCTGGACGAGATCGCCGGGCGGGCGGACGCCCACGGCGGCCGGGTCGAGCGCGCCCCGGAGGGGTTCGAGGACAACGGGCTGTGGATCCGCGATCCCAACGGCCTCCTGTTCCACCTGTCCGAGCGGCCGGCGGACCCGGAGCTGGTCGCCGCGACGCCCTTCGAGATCAACGGGCCCGGGCGGGTGGTGCGCAAGCGTCGCTCGGCCATGCTGCCCCAGGGCGCCTACCCGGCCGCCAAACCGCTGCGCCTCGGCCACGTCCTGACCTTCAGCCCGGACGTGCTGAAGAGCGTGGACTTCGTCACCGCGGCGTTCGGCATGGGGCTGGCCGACCGGGCGCAGGACGTGATCGCCTTCACCTGCGCGAAGAAGGACAGCGATCACCACGTGGTGGCCTTCGCCAAGTCGCCGGCGGTGGGGTTCCACCACGCCAGCTTCCAGGTCGGCGATCCCGACGAGGTGGGCCGCGGCGGCCGCGCCCTGGTGGCCAAGACGCGGGAGCGGGCGCTGAACGGCGACTGGGGCTTTGGACGCCACACCATCGGCTCCAACTTCTTCCACTACATCCAGGACCCCTGGGGCTCCTGGTTCGAGTACTTCTCAGACATGGATCACATCGACGACTACGCGCTGTGGACACCCACCAACTACGGTATGGAGGACAGTCTCGCGAGCTGGGGACCCGAGGTCCCTAAGGACTTCGTCCACAACTACGAGGCCGAAGCCGAGCCGGCGCTCCCGTGAGACCAGGCCGCCAAGCCTGACCGAAGGCGTCGAAGATCGATATCGGCTGGCCTACGGCCGGCTCATCGGAACGGCGGAGTCCGCCGGAACGCCGCTCCCACGGCCACAACGGTGCGGGCGCCGACGGCCTGAGGCGGTCGGCGATAGCTTGGGGACCGTAGCCGGAAAGGAGCGGAAGCACGACGGCCGCCACCTCAGGTCGCGTCGCACCCACCTTCGTGACCTGACCAGATCCCGCCACCCCCGTCCTCGATCAGGGTGGCGACCTCGGCCACCGGACCGTGCAGGTGGGCGCTGCGCCCGAGAAGGACGAAGTCCACCATCTGCAGGGGCGGGAGGCCGAAGGACGTCGGACAGCGGACGAGCTCGCAGGGCGGCGCCTCGAGGAGGAAAGCCGCCTGAGCGGATATGCCAAGCGCCGCCTGCAGGCCGCACCAGACGCCGCTGAGGGTCTCGCTCGTGCAGCTCATGCGCCAGGGCAGGCCCACCGCTGACAGGGCGCCTACCGCCAGGGTCGTGGTGATGCTGGCCTGCGGATAGCCGACCAGGGGGATAAGGCCATCGTCGGGCAGCTGGAAGTCGCGGTGGGCCATCCAGACCAGCGGCTCTTGCCGGACCACCTTGCCCCGGTCATCGCCCGCGCGGCGCTTCGCCAGCACCAGATCAAGCTGGCCGGCGTCGAGCTTCGGGTAGAGCAGGCTGGTCAGGCCCACGGTCAGCTCCACCTGCACGCGGGAGCGCCCCCGGACAAGTCGCCGAAGCGCCGCGGGCAGCTTGGTCAGGGCGAGGTCCTCGGACACGCCGAGCCGGACCAGGGCCTGGTCCGCGACCCCATCGTAGTAGGCGCGCGCTTGATCGTGCAGCCCGAGGATTTCGTCGGCGAAGCGCGCCATCACCGCCCCGCTTGCGGTTAGTGCGACTGAGCTGGTGTCGCGCTGGAGCAAGACCTGGCGCGCTTGCCTCTCGAGCCGGCGGATGTGCTGGCTGACGGCGGGCTGGCTGAGACCCAGGGCGGTCGCGCCGGCGGTGAAGGAGCGCGCCTTGGCGACGGCGGCGAAGCTGCGCAGGAGAACGATCTCGAACATGGCCTGATCACGAAACGTGATAGGCTTTATAGCGATGGATTGAACGAAGGGCGAGGTAATGATCAGATTGCTAGCCCGCCAGTTGGAGCCCGAGCGATGGCCACCTTCTCCAGACGCAATCTTCTCACGGCAGGCGCGATCGCGGGCGGGGCTGCGGCCGCCGCGGGTGCGGCATCGGCCCAGGGAGGGGTGTTCGGCAATCCGGACCGCCCGGCCGAGGGACGGCTGAACTCGACGCCCCAGGCCTTCGCCAATCCTGGGCCGCAGAACCCCGCGCTCGCCGCGCAGATTCCGTCCTTCCAGGACCCTCCGCCTACCGACGTGAGTGGGATGGACCTGTTCTGGTCATCCTTCAACACCGCCCACAGGCGGGTGCAGGCGGGCGGCTGGGCGCGGGAGGTGACCCAGGCCGACTTCGCCATCTCGGATGCGGTGTCGGGCGTGAACATGCGGCTCGGCCCCGGCGGCGTGCGCGAGCTGCACTGGCACCAGCAGGCGGAATGGGCCGTGATGACCGACGGCCAGTGCCGCATCTCAGTCATGGACGCGGAGGGCCGTCCGGCGGTGCGCGACGTCAAGCAGGGCGACCTCTGGTACTTTCCGCCGGGGCTGCCTCACGCGCTCCAGGGCCTGGGCGCCACGGGAGCGGAGTTCGTGCTGGTGTTCGACAACGGCAAGGCGTCGGAGTTCAACACCCTGCTCCTCAACGAGTGGATGGCGCACACGCCGCCGGAGGTGCTGGCGGAGAACTTTGACCTGCCCGTCAGCGCCTTCCGGAAGATACCGGTCGACGACACCTGGATATACCAGGGCCAGACCCCCATGCCGCTGGCCGAGGCGCAGGCTGCGGTCAAGGCTCCGCTCGGCGAGCCGGACGTGGACTTCACCTTCTCCATGACCGACATGCAGCCGACCAAGATCACCAGGGGCGGTCAGGTCAAGATCATCGACACCCGCAACTTCCCCGTGTCGAAGACCATCGCGGCGGCGCTGGTGACGGTGAAGCCGGGTGGCCTGCGCGAGCTGCACTGGCATCCCAACGCCGACGAGTGGCAGTACTGGATCTCCGGCCAGGGTCGCATGACCGTCTTCAACACCGGCCCAAAGGCTCAGACGGCCGACTTCCATCCCGGCGACATTGGCGTCGTCAAGAAGAGTCTTGGGCACTACATCCAGAACACGGGATCAGACGACCTTGTGTTCATGGAGATATTCAAGGACAGCCAGTACCAGGAAGTTTCGCTGAGCCAGTGGCTGGCCGGCACGCCTCCCGACCTTCTGGCTTCCCACCTCAACATGGACCCGAAGCTTCTGGAAAGGTTCAAGGCGCCGCGGGTGGTCGTTCCGAGCTGAACGCCGGCAAGGCCGCTCCGCAGACGCAGATGATCTGGTGCTCAGGAGTCCTCGATGAGGCGCCATGAACGCCGCGGCCGAGTATCGAGCCTCAGGCCGCCGCCGCCTGCGCCGCGAGTTCGCGCATGAGCCACACCGCAGCCGGTCCCGACGACGCGGGGTTCTGGCCGGTGACGAGCGGGCCGTCCGAGGTGACGTAGACCCCCCAATCCTCCGCCCGCTCAAACTTGGCTCCGCGCTTGCGCAGCTCGGTCTCGAGCAGGAAGGGCACGACATCGGTCAGCTCGACCGCCGCCTCCTCGCTACTGGTCCAGCCCGTGAGCCGACGGTCCTTAACCAGAAGATCGCCGCTCGGCAGCTTGACGTCGAGCAGTGCGGCGGGCGCGTGGCAGACCAGGGCGATGGTCTTGCCCGCCGCCAGGAAGCTCTCCAGGAGCGCGATCGACGCCTTGTTGTCAGGCATGTCCCACATCGGTCCGTGGCCTCCGGGATAGAAGACGGTGTCGAAGTCCTCCTGTCGCACGCTGTCGAGTTTGAGGGTCGAGGCGAGTAGCTCGGTCGCCTCCGCGTCCGCTTCGAACCGACGCGTGACGTCGGTCTGGAACTGCGGGTCGGCGCTTTTCGGGTCGAGCGGCGGCTGGCCGCCCTTGGGCGAGGCGAGCGTGATCTCCACGCCTTCGTCCTTGAACGCATAGTAGGGCGCGGCGAGCTCTTCCAGCCAGAAGCCGGTCTTCTTGCCCGTGTCGCCGAGCTGGTCATGGGAGGTGATCACCATCAGGACCTTCATGAGCCTCTCCTTCTAGTTTCGTATGGGTGACAGACCGCCTCCGGCCTGGTCAGATCGGCTTGGCGCCAGCGGGCGGGTTGGGGAGGTGCTCGAAGGACAGCGGCTGTTCGCTGGACCCCCAACGCCCGGGCGGTCTCCTGCCGCCAGGTCAGGTTCGACGTGTCCGGCCCGATAACCGTTTGGAGCATGGCCATGCGATATGAAGCGGCGGGATCAGGGGCCGTTCCGTCCCGTGCGGCAGACGGGCGATCGGAGGCGCGTATCGGAAGCGCCGCCCTGCCCGCTACGGGCCGCCGATCAGGCTCTTCAGCTGCACCGCCATGGCGAGATGGCGCCGGATCACGGGAACGGCCGATCGCGCGGCCTCCCGAACGTCGCCGTTCGCGCCCTGCCTCGCATAGGCCTGTTCGACGGTGAGCGCCTCCTGGTGCGCGAGGGCCTGCTGCCTGGCGTAGGTCCGATCGAACTCCGGCCCCCTCTGCGACTGCAGCGCGCCCAGCAGTCTCTGCTGGTCGCCGCTCAGGCTCATCGGCGGCGGCGGCAGGCCGGCCCGCCGCGCCGCCTGCTGCAGGACTTGGCTGGTCTCGGTGTGGGCGGGGATCATCTGCCGGGCGAAGGCGCGGACACGCGGGTCGTGCGTCTGGGCCAGCGCCGTCTGCGCTTCCACGATCTCGAAATGGTCCGACTGCGCGGCGGCCTCCACGAAGTCCTTGGTCGAGGCGACCATCGGCGTCTGCGCCCTCGAACTGGATAGTGGAAGAACGGCGAACGCCGCGGCGGCCGCCCCTGTCAGCCAGCGCCTCGCCATCGCCGGCTCCCTCTGCACCGCCCGGCTCAAGGCTGGCCCTGCCCGCCGCCGGCGCCGTAGATGTTACCGGTCGTGTAGCTGCCGTCGTCCTCCGCCAGCCGCACATAGATGCCCGCCAGCTCCGCGGGCTGGCCCGGGCGCCCGAGCGGCGCCGTGGCGCCGAAGGTCACGACCTTGCCCTCGCTTGCGCCGCCCGAGACCTGCAGCGGTGTCCAGACCGGCCCGGGGGCCACGCCGTTCACGCGGATGCCCTTGGAGCCGAGCTGTTTGGCCAGCGACTTGACGTAGTTCATCGTCGCCGCCTTGGTCTGGGCGTAGTCGTAGAGGTCGGCGGACGGATCGTAGGCCTGCTCCGACGTGGTGCCGATGATGACCGAGCCCGGCTGCAGGTGGGGCAGCGCCGCCTTGATGATCCAGAATGGGGCGTAGATGTTGGTCTTCATGGTCCAGTCGAAGTCCTCGTCGGAGATGTCGAGGATGGAAGAGTTGGACTTCTGGTGGCCGGCGTTGCTGACGACGATGTCCAGCCCGCCGAGCCCCCTCACCGCCTGATCGACCAGGCTGCGACAGAAGTCGGGGGAGCGCAGATCGCCCGGGACCGGCACGGCGGTGCGGCCCGCACGCCGGATCAGATCGACCACCTCGCGGGCGTCCGGCTCCTCCGCCGGCAGGTAGTTGATGGCGACATCGGCGCCTTCCCGGGCGTAGGCGATGGCGGCGGCCCGGCCCATGCCGGAGTCCCCGCCGGTGATGAGAGCCTTGCGGCCCCGCAGCCGGCCCGACCCGACATAGCTCGTCTCGCCGTGGTCCGGGCGGGGCTGCATCTGGCTGGCCAGCCCCGGGAAGGGCTGGGACTGCGGTGGGAACGGCGGCTGGGCGTATTTCGTCCGCGGGTCCTGCTTGCCGCCGCGGGCCTGGGCCTCGCCCTGGGCGCCGGCGGCGCCCGCGACCGCGGAGGCGGCGGCCCCTATGGTCGCTGCGGTCATGAGGTTGCGGCGGGTGGTGTCGGTCATGTCGGGCGCTCGGTTCGTTCAACGAGCAACCCGCCGAAGGGCGTCAGAGTTGCGGGCCGCCGACCTGATGCGCGCGGTGGCCGCCCGGCGGGCTCGCCCCGGGCGTCCTGAACGCCCGGGGCTCGCTCATCTTCAGATGCGGCGATCGGACGTGCGGTCCGCCGCCGCGCCAAGG